>JAHWJK010000098.1:0-1083 GCA_019348445.1 Actinomycetota bacterium
TTCACTCCTCCGACGATCTGAATCACGGCGCGCTCCAAGGCCGCTTCCGGAGACGGAAAGTCCCCCTTCATCTCGACATCGGTCGCGGCTAGCAGACTGAGCGCGTCCACCAACTCTTCTTCCTTGTAGGTACGCGCCTGCTTCGCCAGACGTTCGGCACGCCATTCCGGCATCCCCGCGACGTCGGCGACGGCTCTGACGCCTTGATCCACGTAGGGCCGGACGCGGAGCATGCGCCTGACGTGCGCAACGAGCGAACCGAATAGCACGAGGGGCTCGTCGCCCTGCTCCAGAAGGCGCCGAAGCGCCGTCATGGCCGGGGCGATGCGTCGCTCCCCGACCGCGTCGGTGAACGCGTAGATACGTTCGTCGGCAAGGCGCGGGAACGCGCGGCGGACATCGGCGGCACCGATCCGAGCTCCCGGGCCGTGAGCCGTCGCGAGTTGCGAGAGTGCACCGTCGAGGTCGCGCAGATCGCCGCCGACCGAATCGATCAAGGCCCACGCCGCCTTGTCGTCGACGGTGAGGCGATGGCCGCGCGCGCGGTCGCGGATCCACCCGGCGAGACGCCTCCCTTTCGGCGCCTCCAGCGCGATCACCGCACCGTGTTTCTTGACTGCCGCGTCGACCTTCGTTTTAGCGGACGCGACGAGCGCAAGCACCGCGCTGCTGGACGGCGCTTCGACGTATGCCGATATCGCTTCCGCCTGCTCTTTGACGAGCGATTCGGCTCCGTGGACGACGACGAGCCGCGACCCTCCGAGCAGAGACGGCGTCTGCAGAGCCCCCATCAGCTCGGCGACCTCGACATCCGAATCGAAGGTGACATCCGAGAGTGGATCGCTGCCCACCTCATCCCGCAGCTTCGCAAGAGCTTCGTCCGCGAGGAACGGCTCGCCCGACAAGAGGTAGACGGGCGCGCTCATTCGGCGCGTAGTCCCATGCGGTACTGCTGCCGCCCGTCGTGGATCAAACTCACCGTCTCGGCCCCCTCATCGAGGAGTTGCGCCCACACCTCTCCCATCCACGCTTCCGCGCTCTCCTTGGAGTCGAATTCCTCGCTCGAGCGCAGATCGTTGCCGC
>JAHWJK010000098.1:1183-5985 GCA_019348445.1 Actinomycetota bacterium
AGGAGACCCCGCGGGCGCTCCGGCGCTGCCTCGAGCGCACTCTTCAATGAATCGCGGTACGCATGGGTAACGGCTCCGCCCCACGTTGCTGGTCCCGGTGTCGGGGCCACCGGGTTGAATGCTGCAAGACCTGCGGTCACGAACAAGATGCCGACCATCCCGACGATGCGGTCGCGTCGCGTCCATGCGCATGCGACCCCGATCACGATGCACGCCATCGCCCCCCGCGCGGGCAAACGTTGCTGCGAATAGAGGATGCCGACGACGACACCGCCGAGAGCGAGCCACACGCGGGCGGTCGCGACCGTAGTCACACGGTCACGTACGGACGGACGGCTTCGAGTGTGGCCGGACCGATCCCGGTGACATCGAGTAACTGCTCGACACTCTCGTAGCTGCCGATCTCGGTCCTGTGTTGAAGGATCGCGGTCGCCGTGACCGGCCCGATGCCGGGGATCGTCTCGAGCGCGACCTGGTCCGCAGTATTCAGGTTCACCAATCCCGGGGACGCAGAAGACGTGGGTGTAGCTACGGCGGCTCGTCCCCGGATGGGAACCTCGATCTTGAGCCGATCGGTTAGGAGCTCGGCGAGGTTGATCGCGTCGAGATCGGCCTTCGGCAGCGCTCCTCCTGCGGCTTCGATCGCATCGGCGACGCGCATACCTTCCGGGAAGCGGTACAGCCCCGGCTTCGCAACGGCTCCCGCGACGTGGACGAACACGCTCGGCGTCGGAGAAGCAGACAGGTCCTCGGTTGCAGCGGTCGCGGGGGGCGCGACCGCCGGCGCCGGCTGCTGGGCGCGCGCGTAGCCGACCGCGGCGAGCAAGATCGCGGCCACGGCTAGCGTCCACGTCACGATCCGGGTGCGGTCTCCCGCGACCTCCTCGACGCGCTCCCGCAGCCCGTCGCGGATGACGATCTCCTCCACACAGAGATTCAGTCGTATCCGCTGCAAACCGGTGGTGGCCGCCGCCACAACTAGGCGATGATGCGTCCCATGTCTATAGAAGTTCGGAACATCGAAAAACGCCATCTGGAAGGTTTCGTCACCACGATCGAGCATGCGTTCGGTGCCGAGATGCGGGCGAGCGATATACCGAACTTCGAACGCAAGATCGATATCGACCGGATGCACGCGGCGTTCGACGACGACCAGATCGTCGGCACGGCCGGTGTATTCCCCTTCCGCTTCACGATCCCGGGGAACGTCGTGGACGCGGCAGGCGTCACGATGGTCGGGGTCCTCCCATCGCACCGCCGCCGCGGCATCTTGCGCTCGATGATGGAGACCCAGATGCGCGACGCGCACGACCGCGACGAACACATCGCAGTCCTGTGGGCGTCGGAGGAGTCGATCTATCAACGCTTCGGGTACGGACTTGCGTCGAACCAGGGGCACGTCAACATCGAACGTGACCGCGCCGCGTTCCTCGATGACCAGGGACCGATCGGCCGCGTCCGGATGGTCCCCGCCGACGAACGCTTGAAAGTCTTGCCGTCGATCTACGAGCAGATCCGGAAGGACACGCCCGGGATGTACGAGCGTTCCCTAACGTGGTGGGAGGTGCATTCGTTCTACGACCCGGAGCACTTGCGGCACGGGGCGACTCCCTATTTCTGCGCGGTCGTGGAGCTCGACGGTGAACCCTCCGGTTACGTCGTGTATCGGATGAAGTCGCGGTGGGCCGACGACACAACGCCGGCATCGGTCGTCGAGGTCCACGAAGCGTTGGCGACGTCGCCCGACGCCACGCGCGAAGTCTGGCGGTACGTCTTCGGCATCGACCTCGTGCAGCGGATCACTGCGTATTACCTGCCGGCGGACTGGCCGGTGTTCCTGATGGTTCCGGAGCCGCGGCGGCTGCGATTCTCGTTCAGCGAAAGCCTGTGGCTGCGGATCGTCGACATCGAGGGCGCTCTGGCAGATCGCTCGTACGCGGCCGAGACCGCTCTCACGTTCGAGGTCGTGGATGAATTCTGCCCGTGGAACACCGGCCGGTGGAAGCTCGACACCGCGACCGCACGCGTCGAACGAACCGAGGACGAGCCGGATCTGGCCCTGAAGGTGAATGCGCTCGCAGGTCCCTACCTCGGCGGATTCACCTTCACGGAACTCGCCGCCGCGGGTCGCGTGACCGAGCTGACGCCGGGAGCCCTCGAACGAGCCGACGCGGCCTTCCACACGCCACGAAAGCCGTGGTGCCCGGAGAACTTCTAGAGCTGATGGGGGTTGAGGAAGAGACGATCGTCTTCTTCCTCGACAGGTCTCGCGATCCCGGCCGCGACGTACGCGCCGGCGTTGAAGCCGACGATGCCCCCGACGTACATCGACAGCACCCCGGACGCGTCGACCACGAACAGGAGTGCGACCCAGACGATCACGCCCACCGCGATCCCCGCGATCCACGGCAAGAACCGCTTGTTACGCGGTATCTCGAGCTGCGATTTCATTCTTTACTGACGACGAGCGATAGCAGCTTCGGAGGCTTCGCGATCACTTTGGCGGGAGGTCGGCCTCCGAGATGAGCTTGGACCTTCTCTGATGCCAGAGCCCGGTCTTTCATATCGTCTTCGGAGATGTCGACCGGCACCTCGATCGTGTCGCGTACCTTCCCGTTCACCTGGATCACCATCGTCGTCTGCTCCTCCGTCGCAAGCGCCGGGTCGAACCTCGGCCACGGCTCTTGGTGGATAGACGTCTCGTGTCCTGCCCGATGCCACTGCTCTTCGGTGATGTAGGGCGCCATCGGGGCGAGGAGCTTCAACAGTGACTCGATCAACTCGCGAACGACTTGGGGATTGCCGGCGCCTACTAACGACTTGTATCGGTATGCCTGGTTGACCAGCTCCTGAAGCCGCGCGATCGCAGTGTTGAACGAGTAGCGCTCGTAATCCTCGGTGACGATCTTGATCGTGCGGTGGACATGACGGCGAAGTGCCTCCTCGGCCGGGCCGAGTGCGAGTTCACCGACGTTGACCACGTCACGGTTCTCTTCGCACAGCTGCCATACGCGGTTCAACCACCGGAACGTTCTAGGTTCGATGGCATCGACGCCTTCTTCCGGCCAGTCGAACGGAGCCTCGGGGGGGCCGGAGAACAACATGTAGAGCCGCAGCGCGTCGGCACCGTAACGTTCGAACGCTTCCTGTGGCTCGACGATGTTGCCGCGTGACTTCGACATCCGTTTACCACCCATCGTGATGACGCCCTGGTTCAGCAGGTGTGGGAACGGCTCGGGGTCGTCGGCGAGCCCCATGTCGACGAACACCTTCTGCACGAAGCGCGCGTAGAGCAGGTGAAGGACCGCGTGCTCGATACCGCCCGAATAGATGTCCATCGGCATCCACGCCTTGGACTTCTCCACGTCGAACGGCTCGTCGTCGTTGTGAGGCGAAACGTAGCGATGGAAGTACCACGAGGAGTCGACGAACGTGTCCATCGTGTCGGCGTCGCGACGAGAATCACCTCCGCATTTCGGACACGAGACGTGCATGAACGTCTGGGACGTCGCGAGTGGTGACACACCCTCTTGCGGGTTGAAGTCCACGTCCTCGGGAAGCTCGACCGGCAGGTCCTCGTACGGCACCGGCAGCTCGCCGCAGTTGTCGCAATAGATGATCGGGATCGGGGTTCCCCAGTACCGCTGCCTGCTGATGAGCCAGTCGCGGAGACGGAAGTTCGTAGCGTGCTTGCCGAGGCCTTGCTCCTCTAGCCAGTCGGTGACGACCTTGACCGATCGATCGGACGGCGTCCCGTCGAACTGCGCACTGTTGACCATCACTCCATCGTGCGGGTACGCCTCGGTCATCGCCGCGCCGTCGACGCTCGCGCCGTCGGGCTGGATCACGACGCGGATCGGTAGGTCGTATTTCCTGGCGAACTCGAAGTCACGCTGGTCGTGAGCCGGAACGGCCATGATCGCCCCCGTCCCGTAGTCCATGAGCACGTAGTCGGCGACCCATACCGGGATGCGTTCGCCGTTCACGGGGTTCGTCGCGTACTTCCCGAGGAACAACCCGGTCTTGTCGCGATCGGTGGATGTTCGGTCGATCTCCGTCATCCTGGAGACCTCGTCCTTATATTTTGCGAGGTCCTCCTCGACCGCCGTACCAGTGGCTAGCTCGGCGGCGAGCGGGTGCTCGGGCGCCATCACGAAGAACGTCGCACCCCACAGCGTGTCGGGCCGTGTCGTGTAAACGACGACGGGTTCGTCGATCCCCTCCAACGCGAACGTGACCTCGGCTCCGTAGGAACGGCCGATCCAGTTGCTCTGGAGCATCTTCATCCGATCGCTCCAACCGGTGTTCAGAGCGATGTCGTCGAGCAACCTGTCGGCATAGTCGGTGATCTTGAAGAACCACTGCGCGAGGTAGCGCTTGACGACCGGTGTGTCGCAGCGCTCGCATCGCCCGGCGACCACCTGTTCGTTCGCAAGGACGGTTTTGTCGTTAGGACACCAGTTAACCGGCGCCTCTTTCTTGTATGCGAGGCCGCGTTCGTACAGTCGCAGGAAGAGCCACTGGTTCCACTTGTAGTACTCGGGATCGGACGTCGCGATCCGGCGATCCCAGTCGAAAGAGATGCCGAGCCGCTGTGCCGAGTTCCACAACTTGTCTATGTTGCTGTAGGTCCATTTCTTGGGGTCGATGCCGCGCTTGATCGCAGCATTCTCCGCCGGCAACCCGAACGAATCGAAGCCGATCGGGTTCAAGACTTGGTACCCGTTCATCCGCATGTAGCGAGCGATCGCATCGTGTATCGAGAAGATCTCGACGTGGCCCATGTGCATGTCGCCCGACGG
>JAHWJK010000020.1 GCA_019348445.1 Actinomycetota bacterium
GGTTCGGGTTCGGGTTCGGGTTCGGGTTCCGGTTCGGGTTCGGGTTCCGGTTCGGGTTCCGCGAACTCGAATTGCGCATCTTGTTGCGGCTCGCGTTCGACTTCGTCAAGCGCGGGGTCGTCGAGCGGCGCGTCGGCTTCGGTCGCCCTCTCTTCAGGCTCTGCGGGCGCGGGGCGCACGCCGTGGCGGCCGCGCGCGCTGCGCTTCTTCGGGAACAACCCGGCACCTGGGTCGCGGTGACGCCCCTTCCTCCGACGCTCTGATGTCCGGTGCGGCTCGTAGGGCGCGATCTCCTCGCGGAACGCGGGCTCGTCGGGAGGTTCGACCTCCTCGAGACCTTCGTAATCCGCGATGGAACGTGCATCGCGCTCATCCTCGTCGTCGACCTCGGCCGCTTCGGCAGCAGGCGGTTCCGCGCCGAGGGCATGTTTGCCGCCCCGCCCGCGGCGCGGCAACACGACCCTGCGGCGGCGACCATGACGCGGCCGGTATGCGGCCTCTTCTTCCGGTTCTTCTTCCGGTTCTTCTTCCGGTTCTTCTTCGGCGTCGACGTCCTTGGTCTGGTGCTCTGCATGCAGCGAATGGCGCCCCGGCGCGCTCTTCGTCGGCAGGACTATCGGCCGCTTGCGGAGGTGCTTACTGCGGCGGCGGCTCGCCGGGCCGGGGAACAGCTCGTCTTCTGGAAGTGGATCGGCGTCCACGACGCGGTCGTCGGCCGCGTCTGGCCACGGTTCGGGTTCGGGCGCCTGCGGTTCGGATGCGTCCGGTTCGGATGCCTCGGGGTCGATCGGCTCCCGCGCAATCGACTCGAGCGTCTCGTCCTCAGCGTCGTCGGGGGACGCACGAACCGAATGCTTGCCGGGTTTCGAGCTGCGACGAGGAAGAACCACCGCGCGCTTGCGAAGGTGCTTCCTGCTCCGCCGTTGGGCGATCGCCGGTGTGGACTCCTCGAGAAGCGGCTCGCGCTCGGGCTGTTCGTCGACCTCATCGAGTTCCTCCATCGGCGCGATCGCTTCGTCTGAGGGAGCCGGTAGTCGTTCGTCGCCGGGCGGACTTTGCGCCGGCGTCTCGCTCATCTCTTCGTAATCGAACGGTCGCACCTCCGGAGGCGTGCTCCAGATGTTGCGGGACGACCGGCGTCTTTTCTTGCTCATGCGGATCGCTCCGCTGGCGCGCTATACAGCCCGTGTTGTGCGATGTAATGCGCCACCTCGCGCGGAACGAGGAAGTCGATCGGCCGGCCGCGCCGCACTCGATCACGGATCTCGGTCGCCGAGATATCGATCCCAGGGATGTGTTGCACATGCACCTTCGGCAGATCGTCCGACGCGCGGAACTCGTCCAAGGCGGAACCTGGACGGCTCACGGCAACGATCTCCGCGAGGTCACGGACGGTGTCGAGTTTCTTCCACGTCGATAGGTTGAGGACGGCATCTGCTCCGGCTATCAGGAAGAAACGGACGTCGCTGCCGTAGAAGTCTGCGAGCATCTCGAGCGAGTCGGCAGTGTAGGTGGGACCTTTCCGGTCGAGCTCCAGCCGTGACACCGCGAACCGCGCCACACCGGCGACCGCGAGCGACGTCATCATGAGCCGGTCCTCTGCCGGGGCTTCCGAGGTCTTCTGCCACGGGTCGCCCGCAGGCATGAAGACGACACAGTCCAGCGAGAATCCATGAAGGACCTCGGATGCGGCAACGAGATGGCCCACGTGGATCGGGTCGAACGTTCCGCCCATCACGCCGATCTTCCGCAACTGATTCGACCTGGCTGCAGACACCTAACTAGTCAACCCCGAAACGGCGGCTACGAGACGTTATTCGCGCACCTGGCCCTCGCCCCAAACGACGTATTTCGTCGTCGTCAGCTCGCGCAGGCCCATGGGGCCCCTCGCGTGCAGCTTCTGAGTCGAGATCCCGATCTCGGCCCCATAGCCGAACTCGCCGCCATCGGAGAAGCGCGTAGAGCTGTTCACGAAGATCGAACCGGAGTCGACCTCGGTCGTGAACCTCCTGGCGGCGCCGACATCGGTCGTGACGATGGCGTCGGCATTGGACGTGCCCCACTCATTGACGTGGTCGATCGCGTCGTCCAGCGAGTCGACCACTTTTACCGCCAGGATCAGATCGAGGTACTCGGTCCCCCAATCCTCGTCGGTCGCGGGTCGCGCCTCGGGCCACACCTGGCGCACGCGGTCGTCTCCTCTGATCTCTACGCCCTTGTCCGAGAGCGCCGCGAGTGCGCCGGGCAACCACTTCTCGGCGAGTTCCGCGTGAACCAGGAGGGTCTCTGCAGCGTTGCACACGCTCGGCCGCGATGTCTTCGCGTTCAGGACGATGTCGGTCGCCATCTTCGGATCGGCCGACCGATCTACATACACGTGGCAGTTCCCGTCGCCGTCGATTATGAACGGGACGGTCGCGTTGTCCTCGATCGATCTGATCAAAGCCTGGCCCCCGCGCGGAACCAGCAGATCCACGTAGCCCTTCGCCTGCATCAGCGCGGTAGCCGAATCGCGACCGGAGTCTTCGATCAGCTGGATCGCCGCGGTCGGAACACCGGCGTTCGTAGCAGCATCGCGAAGCACTTCGACGATCGCTTTGTTCGACTCCAGAGCCGTCGAAGAACCTCGGAGAACCACTGCGTTCCCCGACTTCAGGCATAGACCCGAGACATCCGCGGTGACGTTAGGCCTTGCCTCGTAGATCACCGCTACGACGCCGAGCGGCACGCGCACCTGCTCGATCAATAGACCGTTCGGTCGCTTCCATCCTTGAACGACCTCGCCAACGGGGTCGGGTTGCGCGGCTACGGAACGAAGACCCGCCGCCATACTCGCGATCCGCTTGTCCGTCAGGGTGAGTCGATCGATCAACGTCGTCGACGTCCCGTCCGCTCGCGCGCGCTCGACGTCTTCGACGTTCGCGTCGCAGAGGTTCCGGGCCGAGGCTTCGAGAGCATCGGCCATGGCGAGCAATGCACGGTCTTTGACCTCGCTCGGAAGGGTTGCAACCTCGCCTGCGGCCTCCCGCGCGCGACGACAGATCTGGCTGACGTCAGCCACGGTCCGGATCCTCCAGGACGATCAGATGGTCGCGGTGGATCACTTCTCTTCCTGCCACTCCGCGGGTTCTACGACCCTTCACCGAGTCGAGCTCTTCTGAAGAGAACCGTACCAACCCACGCGCGAAGACCCCGTCGTCGCGGGATGCGAGATCGACGGTTTCACCGGGCTGGAAGGTGCCGATCACGTCCACCACACCGACGGCGAGAAGGCTCCGGTTGTCGGTTACGACCGCACGCTTGGCACCTTCGTCGACTACGACGGTCCCGCGCGGCGGCTGACCGAAGGCGATCCAGAGCCGGCGTGCCGAGATCGGGCGCGGATGGGGGTGGAAGTACGTCCCCGTTCGTTCGCCCCTTGTCGCTCGCGCGACGACGTCCGGCTCGAACGCAGCGGCAACGACAACCCCGACACCGGAGAAGGTCGCGACCCATGCGGCAGCTACCTTCGAAGCCATGCCGCCCGACGAGATATCGGATCCCCGTCCGCCCGCGGCACGCTCGAGCTCCGGTGTGATGCGCTCGACCTCGTCGATAACCGGCGCGTCCGGATCGGTGCGCGGATCCGCGGAATGAAGTCCCTTGGCGTCGGTCAAGAGCAGCAACAACTTGGCGCGCACGAGATTCGCGACGAGTGCAGCGAGCCGGTCGTTGTCTCCGAATCGGATCTCGTCGACGGCGATGGTGTCGTTCTCGTTCACGATCGGAATGGTGCCGAAAGCGAGCAACTTCTCGAGGGTGTTGCGCGCGTTGAGGTATTGCTGGCGGTGCATGAAGTCGTATCGCGTCAAGAGAACTTGTGCAGCCGTCAGGTCCCGGTCCGCGAGGAGCCGCGAGTACGAGTTGAACAGGCGGCCTTGCCCTACCGCAGCCGCCGCCTGTAGCGACGGGATGTCGTTCGGCCGCGACCGGAACCCCAGTGGGTGAAGACCGGCCGCTATCGCTCCCGAAGAGACGAGGACGACGTTGATCCCGCCGCCGCGCAGGTCCGCGAGGTCGCTTACGAGCTTCTCGAGTCGATCGTGCTCCGGCTCACCAGAAGCACCCACCAGCGACGTACTCCCGACTTTGACGACGACCGTCTCGCCGGGTCGAACCTCAGCTCTCATCGCGAGCAACCTCGCTGCTCTGTTCCGGTTCGAACTCGAAAGCTGCATCGCCGATCCGAACTTCGTCTCCGGCAACCGCTCCTGTCGCTTGCAACAGTCGTTCGACTCCCATCGCGATCAGACGACGCTGCATCCTGAGAACGGCCTCGTCGTTGTCCAAATCCGTCATCGCGACGGCGCGCTCGGGTCGCGTGCCGGTCACCCTCCATGCATCGTCTTCCCGCCGGACGTCGATCGTGTCGGGGCGGACGACCGTTCGGACGTAGCCCGCTCGCGATGGTGCCTGTTCCCGCGTGTCGGCAACCATGGCTCCCAGCGTCCGCACGAGTTCGTCGATCCCCTCTCCGGTCACGGCCGAGACGGCCACCGCGTCCGGCCACCGCGCGAGGACATCATCGAGCCGTTCTCTCCCTGCATCGACCTTCGACGCAACGACCAGGTGCGGCCGCCTGAGAAGATCGCTATCGAACATTTCGAGCTCCGCGCGAAGCGCGTCGAGGTCCCCGATCGGGTCGCGGTCCATCGCAGCAAGGTCGACGAGGTACACCAACACCGCGGCCCGCCGGATGTGACGGAGGAACTGGTAGCCCAATCCCCTGCCTTCCGAGGCACCCGGGATCAACCCTGGGATATCCGCGACGACGAACGTGCTGTCCCCGGTCCCCACCACGCCGAGGTTCGGTACCAGCGTCGTGAAGGGGTAATCGGCGATCTTCGGCTTCGCCGCCGAGATCCGAGATATCAACGTCGACTTTCCCGCGTTCGGGAAACCGACCAACGCAACGTCCGCAAGGAGACGGAGTTCGAGACGCAGCCACCGCTCCTCCCCCGGCTCACCTTTCTCGGCGAGCGTCGGCGCGCGGCGCGTGGAAGTGGCGAAGCTCGCGTTGCCGCGTCCTCCACGTCCCCCGCGTGCGGTGACGACCTGATCGCCCGGATTCGCGAGGTCGGCGATCAGCACATCGTCTTCGAACACGACGGTTCCCGGGGGAACGAGCACGATCCGATCGTGGCCGCTACTGCCATGGCGTTTCTTGCCCTCGCCGTGCCCGCCTCGCTCCGCCTTTACGTGTGGATGGTCGCGAAGCTCCAGGAGCGTCCCGACGGACGGATCGGCGCGCAAGATGACACTCCCACCGTCGCCTCCATCTCCGCCGATCGGACCGCCTTGAGGTTTGTACGGCTCTCGATGCCACGCGACCGCGCCATTACCACCGGCCCCTGCCGCAACATTGATCTTGGCCTCATCGACGAACTTCATCGGGCACTGCCCGACCCACTAGTCGTCGGAAAGAACGCTGACGACGCGACGTCCGCGCAGATTGTGGAACGAAACGCGTCCGGCTGCGGTCGCGAACAAGGTGTCGTCGCCGCCCTTACCAACGTTGAGACCGGGGTGAACCCTTGTCCCACGCTGGCGAACGATGATCATCCCCGCCTTCACTTCTTGGCCCCCGTAAGCCTTTACACCAAGTCGTTTCGACTCGGAGTCGCGTCCGTTCCGTGAGGAGGCTGCCCCTTTCTTATGTGCCATCGCTCGACCCCTCTTTGTTCTTCGCAGTTCCTCCCGAGAGCTTGATATCGGAGATCTGAATCGTGGTGTAGCGCTGACGATGACCGGTGTGGCGTCGATACCCCGTCTTGTTGCGGTACTTGCGGACCTCGATCTTGGCGCCTTTGGCCTCGCCGACTACCTTCGCGAGCACCCGAGCCTTCGTCAGATCCGACTTCGCCGAACGCGCCTTGCCCTTGTCGTCGACGACGAGGAGCGGCGTGAACTCGAGGTTCTCGCCCGAGTTCTTTACGCGTTCGACTTCGATGACGTCACCCTTGGCGACCTTGTGCTGCTTCCCGCCGGCGCGGATCACTGCGTACATGGTTCTCCCCTACAAGGAAATGCCTCCGGTTGGAGGCTCCTACAGGATATCAGTCGACGTCGTGGAGCAAGATGCCCCGTCCCTCACACGTCGGACAAGGATCGGAGAACGCTTCGACGATCCCGGCGGAAACGTTCTTCCGAGTCATCTGCACCAAACCGAGCGGCGAGATGTCGAACACTTGCGTCCGCGTACGGTCCTTTTCGAGCTCTCGCTTGAACAGCGTCGATAGTTCGTCTCGGTTCTGTTGGTCCTCCATGTCGATGAAGTCGATCACGATTATCCCGCCGATATCCCTGAGGCGGAGTTGCCGCGCCACTTCGACTGCAGCTTCCTTGTTCGTGCGAAAGACCGTCTCTTCGAGGCTCTTCTTGCCCACGAACTTCCCGGTATTGACGTCGATCACGGTCATGGCCTCGGTCCGCTCGATCACGATGTGTCCGCCCGATGGCAACCAGACGCGGCGATCGAGGGATTTCCTGATCTGCTCGAGGATCCGATATTCCTCGAAGATCGGCAGTTTCCCGTCGTAGGGCTCCAAACGGTGGTCGAGGTCGGGTGTCGTCGTTCTGATGTACTTCCGCAACTT
Organism: Actinomycetota bacterium; assembly: GCA_019348445.1. GTDB lineage: Bacteria > Actinomycetota > CADDZG01 > CADDZG01 > WHSQ01 > JAHWJK01. Next base: position 6,636 of record JAHWJK010000020.1, read on the forward strand.
CTGCTCGAGTGCTCGATCGCCTACGACGCAGCGCGAGATGTCGCGGTTGAAGACGTCACGGATGACGCGTAGTTCTAGTTCAGGCTCGCTGTAGACGAGCGCCGGAGCCGTGGCCTTCGCAGCGGCGCTGTCGATCTCTTCCCAGATCGACATGAGGCGTTGAAGATCACGTTCGATATCGGCTTTGGACGCGCCTTCCGCGGCAGTCCGGACTATCAAGCCGTGCTCTTCGGGACGAAGTTTCTGCGCGATGTCGCGAAGCCTCGTCCGTTCCGCGTCTGGAAGGCGGCGAGAAACGCCGAGCGAGCGCGCTCGGGGGACCAGAACGAGGTGACGGCCCGCGATCGAGATCGATGCCGTCAGCCGCGCCCCCTTCGACCGCATCGGATCCTTCGTCACCTGCACGAGGATCGGCTGGCCGGATTTCAGGACGGTTTCGATACGCGGGACTTCGTCTTCGTCGTCACCCGGGATTCCGACTTCGCCCGCGTAAAGCACGCCGTTCCGCGCTTCGCCGACATCGACGAACGACGCTTCCATCCCGGGGAGAACGTTCTGGACGCGGCCGAGGTAGACATTTCCGACAAGAGATCGCGCGTCATGACGCGCCACGTAGTGCTCGACGACAACATCCTTCTCGAGAACGGCGATCTGCACTCCGTCGGGATCCGCATCGACGAGCATCGTTCGCTCGACCGCCGGCGCCTGACGCCGTTGCGGACGACGACGCTGGGGTCGACGAGAGCGGTTTCGATTTCGCCTCTGAGGTGGTGCAGCTTCCGGGGGCGACTCGTCTTGGCGCGGTAGCGCGGGTTCCTCCCGAGACTCCTCCTTGTGCGGCCCGCGGTCGCGTCGCGATCTCTCCTTGGCCGGTTGGTCCACCGGGAGATCGACGATGTCTGCCGCCTTCTCGCGCGGCCGCGGTTCGGTGGCCACTAGAGGAACCGCCGCATGTGCACGTTAAGCAACAGACCGACGGCGATGTAGTTGGTGATCAGGCTCGAACCCCCGTATGAGACGAATGGGAGCGGGATACCCGTGATCGGCATGATGCCCATCGTCATGCCGATGTTGACGAACAGCTGGAAAGCCCACAGAGACGCGACGCCGGTCGCGAGCAGCGTGCCGAACATGTCCTTCGAGAGTGCCGCGATACGGACCGCGCGCCAGATGAGGAACGCGAAGAGGCCTAGAAGCGTCGCCGATCCCACGAAACCAAGTTGTTCGCCGACCGCCGTGAAGATGAAGTCGGTGTGTTGTTCCGGAACGAAGTCCAGCGCGGTTTGTGTCCTTTCGACCGGAGCGTCGGGGACGTGACCGGCTGGAAGACCCCACGTGGGATCGCGTCGCTCGGTACTCGGCTCCAGCTCCATGCCCTTGCCGCGGAGACCGCCGGATGCGATCGCGATCTCGGCTTGAACGAGGTTGTAACCCACCGATTGCGGGTCGGGCTCGGGATCGAGGAACGCGGTGATCCGCTGAACCTGGTAGTCCTGGAGGACGCCGAGCTGCAGCACCATTGCGATCGCGACGATGCCGACGCCGCCGAGCGCCAAGAAGTGACGGATCTTCGCGCCGCCGACCAGAAGTAAACCCGCCGTCAACGCCACGAAGACCATCATCGTGCCGAGGTCTGGCTCGAGGAAGATCAGCACCGCCGGGATCGCGACGGTCACGCAACAGAACAGGACGTCGATCGCGCGTACCTCTCCCCTTCGCTCCGATAGGTACGCGGCCAGAACGACGATGACCGCGACCTTCGCGAGCTCCGAAGGCTGAGCCTGGAACGCCCCGAAGCTGATCCACCGCCGCGCTCCTCCGGCAACCTCGCCGAGCGGCGTAAGGACTGCGACGAGTCCCACGACCGTAGCGATATAGACGAATGGCGCGAGGGCGCGGAAATGTCGATAGTCGACGAAGCTCATCGCGACGAGGATCCCCATGCCGGCGGCCGCGAACAGAACCTGTCGGATGAGGTACAGATTTGGATTCGTTTCCGGCGGAAGTCGGTGGATCGTCACCGACAGAACCACTACCGCGCCGTACGCCGTCAGGATCAGCGTGACGAGCAACAGCGTCGGATCGAGGTGACGGATCGGGGCCTTGCGCGCCATGCGCGCGGAGATCGGCTGCCCGCCAATGCGGTCCACCGCCTCTCCGAACATGCCTTCCCAGCTAAGCCCCATCAGCCGGACGCGTCCTGCCCTAGTCGAACGTCGAGGCTGCTGTCGATGCCGAAGAGACCTTCGTAGATCTCGCGGGCTATGGGGGCCGCGCTCTCGCCTCCGTGACCGGACTTCTCGAGGTAGACCACCACGACGTATTGCGGATCGTCTGCAGGCGCGTACGAAACAAACCACGCGTCCTGCAGGTTCGCGGTCGGTCCGACATCGCCAAGCTCTGAAGTACCGGTCTTGCCCGCGATGGGGAAGGTGCTTACGGGGAAGCCCGAGAACGCGGTCCGTGCGGTCCCTTGCGACCCGGCTACCACGTCGACCATCCCCTGCCGGATGACGGATAGCTCCGTCTCATCGAGCGGAAGACGCGCCACTTCGTGCGGCTCGAAGGTCCGAACCGGATGCTCGACGTCGTCCTCGTCGGGACGGCCGACCTGCATCGCCACGCGCGGCTGCATGACGGCACCGCCGTTCGCGATCGCCGAAGTGGCTACCGCCATCTGAAGAGGCGTCGTGGTAAGCGCACCCTGACCGATCGACATGTTGATCGTTTCGCCCGGGTACCACACCGGTCCGTCTTTCGTGCCGCACGTCGGGATCTTGTCGTCCTTGGTCGCGCGCCAGATCTCGCGACACCAATCCCAGTCCGGAAGCCGCCCCGAAAGCTCGTTCGGAAGATCGATCCCGGTGTCGTGACCCATCCCTGTGAGCCGCGCGTACCTCTGGAAATGCTCCTCGCCCCGGTTCGGTTCACCGAACACCGACGCTCCCGACGAGTCCTCGAGCCTCCACCCGAGCTCGTAATAGAACGTGTCGCACGACACCTCTAGCGACTCGGGGAAACCCATCAAGCCGAAGTCGAAGTCGGTCCAGTTGTTGAAGATCTCGGCCGAGCCCACGTCGGTGCGACCGGGTGGCGGATAGGGCTTCGCTCCGGGACAGTCGAGCACGGTCGACGGGGAAGCGACATCAGCGGCCATCGCCGCGCCCGCGGTAACGATCTTGAACGTCGACGCGGGTGCACGCTGCGCTTGGATCGGCCGGAAGAGGAACGCGTCGTCGTCCGGATTCCCTTTCGTTTTCGCGCCCAGCTTGTTGTACTCCTTCTGCGTCAGCCCATCGGCGAGGATGCGCGGGTCGTAGTCCGGGAAGCTCGCCATCCCCAAGATGCCGCCCGTGTTCGGATCCATCACCACGACACCGCCTGCGGGAGTCGGATAGCGCCCGCGGTTCGCGAACACACCCGCCTTCAATGCTTCCTCGGCGAGCTCCTGGATCCCGTAGTCGAGATAGAGGACGAGGTCGTTGCCCGCGCTCTCCTCGCGAACTTCGATCTCGGAGAGGACCTCACCGGTTGAGTTGACGATCATCTTCGAGAGCGCCGGCACGCCGCGTATGAAGTTGTCGTACTCGTACTCGAGACCCGCGCGTCCCACGATGTCGCCGGGCTCGTACGACGGCCGAGCGTCGCTGAAGCGAGGCTCCTTCAGCATCTGCTCCGAGATCTCGCCGACGTAACCCAGGATGTGAGGTGCCGAATGTCCCTTCGGATAACGCCGCGACGGGATCTTGTCGATGTCGACGGCGCCGAAGAAGTCCTCCTGGTTCTCGAGGATGTGATCGCGGGCTTTCACGGGAACGTTCTCGGCGACCGGCACCGGCTTGTACGGCGACACGAGCTCCGACTTGAGACGTTGACGCAACAGCCACCTCTTCTCGCCGAGGACTCGAGCCAGACGCCTCAACACGATCCGCGTTTCCCGCGGCGTGTCCACGATCTGCCTGTCGATCGTCACGGCGGTTGCGGTCCTGTTCTCGACGAGGACCACACCATTGCGGTCGACGATCCTTCCCCGCAGAGGTTCCGACTTCACGAACCGAACGCGGTTCTCTTTCGCCAGCCGGCGATAGTCGGGAGCGGCGAGAACCTGCAGGTACCAGAGACGCGAGAAGAGCGCGACGAACGCGACCATGATGCACAGGGCGAAGATGGCAAGTCGCAAAGTCGTGCGATCTATGCCCTGGGTTGCGCCGCCGCGCTCTTTCTTCATCATCTATAGACCCTCTCCGGCCGGAATCGCTCGGAGACGCGCCGCACCAGCGGATAGATGAAAGGAGTCAGCAACGCGTCGTAGAGCACGACTAGGCCCGTGACCTTAGCCGTGAACGAGAGACTCACCCACGCCCGGCCGAGAAGGATCGCCAGGAACGCGTATCCCCACTCGGCGACCATCGACCCGACCGCGACCGCAAGAACGGGGCTCCACACGGATTCGCCCACGGAGTACTGCCGGAAGTAACCGACGCCGTATCCGACAAACGTGTAGACGAGCGCCGTCAGCCCGACGATCGACGCCGGCGGAAGCTGCAGATCGAGCAGCAACCCCCCGAAGAAACCAGCGGTTACGCCTACTTTCTCGCCCTCCAGCCACGCGAGCGCGATCACGACCACGAGAACGAGCTGGGGGATCACGCCGAGCAGCGTGAGGCGCGCGAGGACCGTCGTTTGCAGTGTCAGCGCGGTCAGAACTACGAGTCCCACCGCGATGATCCTCGAGAATCCGACCTCCGCCAGGAACCCCGGGACGCGAGCTTCCGTCTGGCTCAACGGTTGCCCCCTCGATCCTTCTGAGGCTCAGTCTCGAGTCGGGGGCCGCTCTCGAGCAAAACCTGGACAAAATCGAGCGAGTTGAAGTCCACCCACGGCTCGACCTCGATGTCTTGTTCGACGTCTGCTCCTTCACCGACGGCCGATACGACCTCGCCGACGGGGATCGACGGCGGGAAGATCGCCAGGTCGTAACCGGCGGTCACGACCTCATCGCCCTCTTTCACGTTCGCTTCCGGATGGATACCGATCATCGAGAGCGTTTGATCGGCGCCGTTGCCGCGAACCGTACCCACGAAACCTTTCTCTTTGATGCGCGAGTGCGCGGCTGCGCCCGGATCGATCAGCAGGAGAACGATCGAACTGTCGGGTTGGACGCTGATGATCTTGCCGACCAAACCTTCCGGCGCAACCACGGCCATATCGGTTTCGATCCCGTCGTTCGATCCGCGGTCGATCCGAACGGCCCACCTGTAGTTGTTCGGGATATCGGCAATGACGGTCGCGGTGACTCGGTCCATCGTGGTGTACGACTCGTCGAGGTCGAGGATCTCGTGCAGCCGGGCGTTCTCGGCCTGGATCGCCTCGGCTTGTTCGATCTGCGTAGACAGCTCGGTTACCTGCTCGCGAAGTTCCTCATTGTCCGCGCGAAGCGTCGAGAGATCACCCAGCGAGGAGAAGAAATTGCCGACGGGACGGAAGACCGTCGTGACCCCCCGTTGGATGGGAGCGACGATCGTCGTCGATATGTCTTTGGCCGTCTCGAGAGGGCCATCCACCCCCGAACGGAAGTCCAGGGTGATGACCACGAGCGAGAGGACCAGGAATGCGAGCAAGAGCAGTCGCCCCCGCCCGGTCCGGCGGAATTGCACCTGATAGACCTCGTCGCGCTAGGCGAAAACTTGGGGCAGCCCGGTAAGAGCCGCCTGCGTGGCGACCTTACCGCCAATCGCGCAAAGTCACGAAATCCGCCTACGGAGCGTGACCCGGCCGTTCTGTGCTAGCGAACTGCCCCGTAGGGCGCCGTCTGTTAGCAGAAAACGGGGTCAGTGTCGGGTCGAGGAGATCAGGACCCGCTTGAGCGCCTCGAACTCCTCGAGGCACTTCCCGGACCCGACCGCGACCGCGATCAGCGGATCTTCCGCGATGTGGATCGGCATGCCGGTCTCGTGCTTGAGCCGCTCGTCGAGTCCCTTCAGCATCGAACCGCCTCCCGCGAGGACGATGCCTTTGTCCATGATGTCGGCCGCAAGCTCGGGAGGTGTCTTGTCGAGCGTGTTCTTGACTGCATCCACGATCGCGTTGACCGGCTCTTCGATCGCGCGCCGGATCTCTTCAGCTTCGACCACGATCGTCTTCGGCAACCCGCTCACGAGGTCACGACCGCGGATCTCTGCTTGCGGTTCATCGGGGAACGGGAACGCCGACGCGACCGCCATCTTGATCTCTTCCGCAGTGCGCTCGCCGAGCATCAACGAATATTCCTTCTTCACGTAGTTGATGATCGCCTCGTCGAGCTCGTCACCGCCGATACGTATCGACTGCGATGTCACGATGCCTCCGAGCGAAACGACCGCGACTTCCGTGGTTCCTCCTCCGATGTCGACGACCATGTTTCCGGTCGGCTCGTGCACCGGGAGGCCCGCGCCGATCGCGGCTGCCATCGGTTCTTCGATGATGAATGCGCTGCGCGCTCCCGCGGAGATCGTCGCCTCTTCGACCGCGCGTTGCTCGACGCCGGTGATGCCGGAGGGAACGCATACGACGACGCGCGGCTTCGCGAGGAAGGCACGTCGGTGCACCTTCTGGATGAAGTAGCGCAGCATTTTCTCGGTGACGTCGAAATCCGCGATGACGCCATCCTTAAGAGGGCGGATCGCGACGATGTGAGCCGGTGTACGACCGATCATCCGTTTCGCTTCGGAACCGACCGCGAGGATCGCACCGGTCTTCGTGTTGATCGCGACGACAGAAGGCTCGTTGAGAACGATCCCTCGCCCGCGCACGTACACGAGCGTGTTTGCGGTACCGAGATCGACCGCCATATCGCGACCGATGAACTGGAACATGCTGTCCACGGGCTCCGTCTCCTCCCGTAGCGTTTTGTTGTTTGTGTTAGTTAGTGGGACGTAAGACTAGCCGAAGAAAAGGTTGACCTCTCTTTCGGCAGACTCGGGTGAGTCCGATCCGTGAACGATGTTCTCGGTGATCACCGTTGCGAGGTCGCCACGGATCGATCCCGGCGTAGCTTCCAACGGGTTCGTTGCACCCATCAGCTGCCGCATACCGGCAACCACGTCGACTCCCTCCACCACCATCGCGACCACCGGACCCGAGGTGATGAACGAAACGAGCTCGCCGAAGAACGGCTTCTCGACGTGCTCGGCGTAATGCTTGTGCGCGAGTGACTCGTCCATGGTGAACAGTCTCATCTCGCGGATGTCGTAACCCTTGTCCTCGATCCGCTTGACGACTTCGCCGACGAGGCGTCGTCGAACGCCGTCCGGCTTCACCATGATGAATGTGCGTTGGCTGTCAGGCATGTAGATAGGTCCTCGCTTCTCCTATGACGTAGTGCGAACCGGTGATGCATATCAAATCCGAACCTCCGGCAGTCTCGAGTGCCGTCTCGATCGCTTCGGGCACGGATCGCGCCACGACACTCTCTAGACCCAACTCCTGCGCGGTCGCGTCGAGTTCGACGACCGGAAGGGCGCGACTACTCGAAGGTTCGGCAAGGACGAGTAGGCATGGGACGCGCGCGAGCTCCCGCAACATGCCGACGTGATCCTTTCCGCGCAGGACACCAAGCACGACAACGATGCGCTCGAACGCGAACGTCTCGGTCAACGCCGTGACGAACGCGGACATCCCATCTGGGTTGTGTGCAACGTCGAGAACGATCGGTGGCTTTCCTTCCCGCGCGATCGTCTCGATCCGTCCCGGCGCGGTAACCGCCGCGAACGCTTCATTCACCACGTCTTCCGAGATCTCCTGCGCGGGAAGGAACGATGTCACGGCTTGAAGGGCAACGGCAGCATTCGATCCCTGGTGCGCCCCGTGCAACGGAAGGAACAGCCCGTCGTACTCACGCGCGTTCGTCCTCATCGTCAGATAGCGACCACCGAGCGCAACCTTGTTCTCGATGACGCCGAAGTGGCGATCTGCCACCAAGAGTTGCGCGTGTCTCTCGTCCGCGACGTCGCGGAAGATCGAGAGGATCTCCGGGTCGCGCTCCCCCGTCACCACGACTGCATCCGACTTCACGATCCCGGCCTTCTCGGCCGCGATACCGCGACGGTCGTTGCCCATGAACTCGGTGTGATCGAGCGCGATGTTCGTGATCACCGAAACCGGCGCCTCGACCACGTTGGTGGCGTCCCACCGCCCGCCGAGGCCGACCTCGACGACGGCGGCGTCGACAGGGCGGTCCGCCGCCCAGAGGTAGAACATTGCCGTCAGGAGCTCGAAGTAGGTGAGGGTCTCGTCCAGGCGGTCCTCCACGAGGTCGATGTACGGCTTCACCTGCTCGAACAACGAGCCGAAGTCGTCTTCGGAGATCGGCTCGCCGTTGTGCGCTATCCGCTCCCTCACATTCTGGAGGTGCGGCGACGTGAATGTCCCTACGGAAAGGCCGGCGGCACCGAGGACCGCCGTCGCGATGCGCGCCACCGACGACTTGCCGTTGGTTCCTGTCACGTGAAGAACCGGGACGGATCGCTGGGGGTTGTCGAGCGCAGCGCACAGCGCTTCGATGCGTTCGAGCGTCGGCTTGACGTCTTTCATCGCGTCGATGCCGAGCGCGTCTAGATAGGCAGCTGCCTTCTGGTAGCTCACACCGTCGGAGTGTCTTGCGTTTCGCCGAGCACGACGGCAACGGCTAGGTCGTCGATGCTGTCATCGTCGAGGAAGTCGTGGTCTTGCACGTTACCCGTCGCCATCACGTCCTCCCACACCGCGCGCAGTAGTCCGAGCTTTTCGCTCGGCCCCCTCACCTCGAGGCGCGCGACCGGGAACTTGATCGACACCTTCGCTTCCGATTTGGCACGCCGGATCTCCCCGAGCACGTAGACGGCGACGTCGAAGGATCCGTCGTCCTCGCCATCGGGCATCTGGTCGACGCTCGGCCATGCCGAGTTGTGGATCGACACCGGTTCGTCGCGGCCGGTGTTCCAAACCTCCTCCGTGATGTAAGGCAGAACGGGGGCGAACAGGCGCAGCACCACTTGCAAACTATGCAGCAACGTGCCGAGTGCTGATGGATCCCCCGCGTACGCCCGCGCTTTAGACAGCTCGAGGTAGTTATCCGTCAGGTCGCTCCAGAACCACGATTCGGTCGTGGCAAGTGCACCCGCGTGATCCCACGCCTCCCATCTCTCGGTTGCATCCACGACGAGCTTGCGAAGCCGGCCGATCAGCGCGACGTCGAGAGCTTGCGAGGGCAGGCCGGGCTGTCCTTCGTAACCGAGGATCAGCTTCGACGCGTTACGGATCTTCGTGACCAGCCGCTTGCCCTCGCGCAGCACGTTGTTGTCGAACGCCGTATCGACGCCGAGCTTCGCCGAGGCCGACCAATAACGGACCGCATCGGATCCGTATTCGTCGAGGATCTTCGTCGGGACGACGACGTTGCCCTTCGATTTCGACATCTTCTTGCGATCCGGATCGAGGATCCAGCCACTGATCGCGACATCGGTCCACGGGATCGAGCCATCCTCCAGGAAAGAGCGTGTGATCGTGACGAAATCCCACGTCCTGATGATGTCGTGTGCATTCGGTCGCAACGAGGTTGGGTACAGCTTGTTGTGCCGGTCCATGTCGTCGGGCCACCCCGATGTGATGATCGGCGTCAGCGCCGACGTTGCCCACGTGTCGAACACGTCCGGGTCGCCGGTGAAGCCGCCTGGCTTATCCCGCTGGTCTTCGTCGTAGCCGGGCGGCGCTTGTTCCGACGGATCGACCGGCAGATTCTCCTTCGCCGGCACGAGCTTCGTGTCGTAGTCGACGCTCCCGTCTTGCTTGATCGCGTACCAGACCGGTATCGGAACGCCGAAGTAACGCTGCCGGCTGATGCACCAGTCCTGGTTCAGCCCTTCTACCCAGTCCTCGTAACGCTTCCGGAACATGTCCGGGTGCCACTGGATCTTCCGGCCCTGGTCGATCAGCTCCTTCTTCTTGTCCATCACCGGGATGAACCATTGCCTCGACACCACGAACTCCAGCGGGCGGTCGCCTTTCTCGAAGAACTTGACCGGCCGCCGGATCTTCTCGGGCTCACCCTCGGTCACACCCGCCGCGTCGAGTAACTCGACGATCGTCCGCCGCGCCTGGTTGATCGTGAGTCCTGCAAGCTTGTCGTGATACGTCTTGGCTCTGCCGGGATCCGTCGACCCCCATTGAGCTTCGCCCCACGGTGCCGGAAGGATCGTCCCGTCCCGCGCGATGACCTCACGAGCCGGAACGCCGAGGTCGCGCCACCACTCGACGTCTTGCGCGTCGCCGAAGGTGCAGATCATCAGGATCCCGGTTCCCTTCTCCGGATCGGCCCCCTCGTCCGCGATGATCGGAACCGGTGCTTCGAACAGAGGTGTGATCGCGTTCTTGCCGATCACGTCCCTGTAGCGGTCATCGTCCGGATGGGCAGTGATGGCGATGCACGCGGGTAGTAGCTCCGGCCGCGTCGTCGCGATGAGGACGTCGCGGCCTCCCTCGACGGCGAAACGGATCTTGTAGAACGCGCCGTCGCGTTCGCGGTCTTCAACCTCGGCCTGCGCTACCGCGCTCTGAAAGTCGACATCCCACATCGTCGGCGC
>JAHWJK010000021.1:0-12476 GCA_019348445.1 Actinomycetota bacterium
CGATGGCCTGCGCGCACACGAGCATCCCGGACTTACCTCCCGCGCCGATCACGACCACGTTGGAACCGGGCTCGATCACCCGGTGTGCCCACGCCGGGGCTCCGCACACGTCCAAGATCCCGAGCACCACTTGCTCTGGGATGTCGTCGGGGACGACCGCATAGTTCGACGACTCGAACAAGATCGCGTCGCCCTTGATACGGATCTGCTCGCTGGCGGCGTCCAGCTCGACGATCTCGTGAAGGCGCAGCGGCGTCAGGGTGAGCGATACGAGAGACGCGATGCGCGTTCCGACCGGGGGCGACTCGCGGCCCGGCCCCAGACGGGCAACGGTGCCGACGAACATCCCGCCGGATCCCGTGACGGGGTTGTGCATCTTGCCGCGGCTCCACACGATCTCTTCGATCATCTCCCTCATGGCGCGCTCGTCGGAGTTCGTCGCCGAGCGGAGCTGATGCCACGACGCAGAATCGATGTTGAGGTAATCGACGTCGACGAGCATCTCCCCCTCCGCGAGCGGAGACGTCGTATCGAGTCGCTCTGCCTGCTGGGGAAGGGCACCTTCCGGCGTGATCGACCGGTGGACGCCGAAGCGATCGAGTGTCACGCGCCTGCGGCGACCGCTACCCGCCACTGGTCACGTCCCGACGGGGGCAGGGTCGCGATCGGGTCGTAGTACGGATACCGGCGTTGCAACGCATCCCCGTCGTCGTATTCGAGCCCGGTTCGATAGTTCTTCGTCCAGTACGAGATGCCGCGCTCGCGGTCGTAGCTCGCGACTTGGTGCACCCACCTCTTCCCGACGAACGGCACGTCACAGACGATACGAGGCGTGGCGAAGCCGGGCAGGTAGCCCATGATCGCCTCCTGGAGCTCCTGTGCCTCCCACACCGCGACGCGCCAGTGCTCGGAGTTCGGGATCATGTCGCACATATAGAAGTAGTACGGCGTCACCTTGCAGTCATCCATCAAGGTGAAGCACAGATCGAGTAGGTCCTTCGGCGTCGCATTCACACCGCGCAGCAACACGCCTTGGTTGCGAACGTCGCGGAAACCCATCTCGTGCAGCTTCGCGACTGCCTTCGCGACCATCGGTGTCAGTGAGTTCGCGTGGTTGACGTGCGTGTGAACGGCCAGGTCTACGTCATGCTCGATAGCGCTTCGCGCCATCCGAGCCATGCCCGCGAGCACGTCGTCCTGAAGGAAGTGCTGCGGTAAGCCCATCAGGCCCTTCGTCGCGAGTCTGATGTCCTTGATGTGCGGGATCTCGATCAGCTGCGTTACGAAGTCCTCTAGATGCGCGATCGGGAGATTCGCGATGTCTCCGCCCGAAACGACGACGTCGCGGACCGCCGGCGTGGCGCGGAGGTATTCGAGGATCGCGACGTAACGATCCTTCTGCCTGAGCTCGAAGCGATGCTTCAGGACCTGCGGGACGTTGTTGCCGACGAGGTCCATGCGTGTGCAGTGACCGCAGTACTGAGGACAGGTAGACAACAGCTCGGCCAGCACCTTCGTCGGATAGCGCTGAGTCAGTCCCTCCACGGCCCACATGTCGGCCTCGTGCAGCGAGTCTCTCTCCGCGTACGGATGCGACGGCCACACCGGGTCCCGGTCGGCTAAGGCCGGGATCATGTAGCGGCGGATCGGGTCGCTCCAGAGGTCCTTCTCGTTCATCGTGTTCAGCATCTGGGGCGGGACGAGCATCGACATCGTGGCGCGTTCGGCCTGGTCCCGTTCTATGGAGCGGGCGAGGTCGTCGGGGAAGTAGTCGCCGAAGACGCGGCGGAGCTGGCCGAGGTTCTTGACAGTGTGGAGACGCTGCCATTTCGCGCTACCCCACTCTTGCTCGGTGACGTCGCGAAACCCCGGGAGCCGACGCCACTCCGGTTCCACGAACTCGCGGGCCGGGGGATACACGTAGGGCTGCTCGGGCTCGTGCTTCAGGGCTTCCAGCGCGCGCCTCTGCCGCTGAGGACTGCCGGAGTGAACGGCACGATCAAGGGGCGGCAAGCAGGACCTCCAGGACGGATGCTGGACTTGGACCAGTGTAGCGGAATATCGTTAGGTGTCACTCTGCATATACGGAAGGATATTCGGTGGACGCCAGAGATCTAAAGATCCTCGCCCTGCTCCAGCGAGACGCACGGCTTAGTTACGCCCAGATCGGTTCGTCGGTCGGGTTAGCCGCCTCATCGGTCCACGACCGGGTCCGCAAACTGGAGAAGGCGGGCGTCATACGGGGATACCGAGCCGAGATCGACCACGAGCAGGCCGGCTTTCCGATCGCCGCCATCGTGAGCCTCGCCCTGCGCCCGAGCTCCCCCAGCGACGTCCCGTCGCTCATCTCCGAGTTCGAGCTCGTCGAGTCGTGCTATTCGGTCGCCGGTGACAACTCGTACGCGCTGATCGTCAGGGCACCGACCACTAAGGATCTCGAGGAGCTACTCGACGCGCTGAGAGCCAAGCTCGAGGTCGTGACCCGGGCGACGATCGTGCTGTCGACCCCGTTCGAGAACCGAGCGTTGCTCAAGACGACGTGAGGTTGCGGCCGATCACGTAGCGCTGGATCTGGTTCGTGCCCTCGACGATCTGCAGGCCCTTCGCCTCGCGCATGTAGCGCTCGACCGGATACTCGGTGATGTAGCCGTAGCCGCCGTGTAGTTGGACCGCGTCCGTGGTCACTTTCATCGCGACGTCGGAGCAGAACAGCTTCGCTTGGGCCGCCTGCACGCCGTAGCTCTCCCCCGCGTCCCGCAGGGATGCCGCGTGCCGGTAGAGACGGCGTCCGGCCTCTATGGATGTCGCCATGTCCGCGAGCATGAACTGGACGCCCTGGTTGTGTGCCACCGGCTTTCCGAACTGCTCGCGCTCCATCGTGAACCGCACCGCTTCGTCGAGCGCCCCTTGCGCTAGACCGATCGAGCATGCCGCGATGCCCAAGCGTCCGGAATCGAGCGACGCGAGCGCGATCTTGAAGCCCTCGCCTTCGTCGCCGATCCGGCGTCCTTCGGGGATCTCGGCGCCGTCGAACTGGAGCATCCACGTCGGCGACGACCGCCACCCCATCTTGTCTTCCTTCTTGGAGCCGCCGAAGCCGGGCGTCCCTTTCTCGACGATGAACGCCGACACACCTCGCGCTCCCGGGCCGCCGGTCCGCGCCATGACGAGGACGGCATCTGCTTCGTTCCCCCGGGTGCAGAAGACCTTCGAACCGGTCAACCGGTAGCTGCCGTTCGTCCTTTCCGCTTTCGTCGACAACGCGACCGCGTCGGAACCCGAGTGAGGTTCGGAAAGCGAGTACGCACCGAACCACTCGCCCGTGCATAACTTCGACAGCACCTCTTTCTTGATCGCGTCGCTGCCGAATTCGCTCACTGCGAACGCGCACAGGGTGTGGACCGAAAGGCCGATCGTGAAGCCGAGATAGGCCCGGGCCAGCTCCTCGATGACGAGCAGATAAGTCAGGTACGGCTGGCCCCCACCCCCGTACTCCTCGGGGAACGAGATCCCCGTCAGCTCGAGCTCGGCCAGTTTCCGGTACAGCGGCAGAGGGTCCTCGCTGCGTTCCTCGTAGTCCGCGGCCGCGGGAGCCACAACCTCGTCGGCGAACTCTCGTACCATCTGGATGAGGGCGCGCTGCTCATCGTCGAGCAAGCGCAGATCGGCGGGCATGTCCTTGAGGATAGCCGTCACCCCCCACCCGAAACGGAGCTCGCATGAAGATCGAGGACCGGCGCGGCGAGTCGCTGCCCGAAGCGACCGTCACCGTCGACGACGAGGAACTGATCGACCTCCTCCAAGGTCTCGCCGACGTCGTCGAGGGGACGCGCGAGCATCTTCATTTCAATCAGGTCGGCGGTCCGCAACTCGTGGTTCGGCGTGACGCCGAGGGAGACGCGGATCCCATCGGACGGCAACTCGACTGGTGGGTCGGCCCGATGATCCTCGTCGGGACGATCTTCTTGATCATCGGAGCGGTCACGTTCGTCCGCTGGGCGATCAACCTCGTCGGCTGATGAAGCAAGGACTCGGTTCTCGCGCCGAAGCACTCGATCGCCTCGCCGCGACGGTGAACCAACCGCTCGACCTTCTCGTCGTCGGTGGCGGCATCACCGGCGCGGGCATCGCGCTCGATGCCGCCAGCCGGGGCCTGGCCGTCGGCCTCGTCGAACGCCTCGATTTCGCGTCGGGCACGTCGAGCAAGTCGTCCAAGCTCGTGCATGGAGGGTTGCGCTACCTCGAGCAACGCGAGTTCGCGTTGATGCGAGAGGCCGCGACCGAGCGGGACCTACTGCGGCGCCTCGCCCCGCATCTCGTCGAACCGATCCCGTTCGTGCTGCCGGTGTCGCAGCGAGTGACACGCGCGAAGTTCGGCGTCGGTCTGTGGGCCTACGACGCGCTCGCGAGCTTCCGCAACCTGAAGATCCACAAGCACGTCGAGCCCGAGGAAGCGGAGCGGCTCGTGCCGGCATTGCCGAAGGGACGGGTGCGCGGCGCCTACGTCTTCTACGACTGCAAGACCGACGACGTTCGCCTGGTGATGGAGAACCTGGTCCAGGCGCGGCGTTACGGCGCGACCGTCGTCAACTACGCCGTCGTGCGCGGGCTCGACTCGACCGGCGGTAACTGTGTCGCCGGGATCGAGGACTCGGTGACGGGCGAGACGTTCGAGATCCACGCGAAACGGATCGTGTCGGCTACAGGCGTCTGGGCCGACCGGGTCGAAGAGATGGCGCGCCCCGGTGCCGAACCTCGGCTGCGGCCGTCGAAAGGGATCCACCTCGTCTTCTCCAGGGACGCCGTACCGATCGCCGATGCCGCGGCGTTCATCCCGGACACCGACCGTAAGCGCTTCGTCTTCGTGATCCCGTGGCTGGACAACGTGCTGGTGGGAACCACCGACACGCCGCACGAGGGATCGCTCGACCACCCGGTCGTCGAACCCGCCGATCGCGCGTACTGCCTCGACGCGTTGAACGCCGCGTTCGACCTCGCTCTCGACGAGGACGACATCAACGGCGCGTATGCCGGGCTCCGGCCGCTGGTTGCGGGCAGACGCGGATCGACCGCGGACCTGTCGCGCAAACACTCCGTCTACGAGATCGCGCCGGGCATCCTCGGCATCACCGGAGGCAAGCTCACGACTTACCGTCGCATGGCGGCAGGCGTCGTCGATCGCATCGCGGACGAACTCGATGCACCGGGGCGGTCGCGCACGCGCTGGATCCGTCTCGGGTCACGCAAGGTGGGCCCGTTGCGTGCCGCGGTGACACGGCGCGGCCACCGCCTCGGCATACCGGGTGCGTCCATCGAGAGCCTCGTGAGGACCTACGGAGACCGAGCCCTCGAGGTGCTTGATGTGGCATCGGAGACCGGGCTCACCGAGCCGCTCGCCGACGGCCACGCACCGATAGCAGCCGAGGGCGTCTACGCGAGTAGCGCCGAGATGGCCGTTCACCTCAACGACCTCCTGGCGCGCCGAACGCGCCTGGCGCTGATCGACAGGATGGCCGGCCTCGGACCGGGATCGAAAGCACTCGACGTGATGGGAGACGCCCACGGCTGGTCCGTCGCCGAGCGAGAGCGACAGCGCGCGGCTCATCGCGCCGACGTCGAGCTCGAACGAGCGCTTCCGCTGGCGGCGCCGCGCAGCACGGGCGAAGAACGTCGCTCCGGAACCGCATGATCATCTCGGATGCCCACGGCGATGTGATCCGCAGCTTCGACGGGACGCTTCTGTCCACCCGTCGAAGCGGTACCGGGGCTGCGACGCCACTGTTGCTCTGCAACGCCGTCGGAGCGAACGACGCGATCTGGAAACGGGCGCTCGTCGACGTACAACGGGAGCGCCCGGTCATCGCGTGGGATCACCGCGGTCTACTCGGATCCGGCCCTCCGGCGACCGACCGCCTCGATGCCGGCGCGCAAGCCGAAGATGCCCTCGCCGTTGCCGCACATCACGGCATCGAGGAGTTCGCGATCGCGTCGTGGAGCAACGGCAGCAGGATCGCGCTCGAGGTCGCGACGCGCTACCCCGAGCGGGTGAAGGCGCTCGTCATGGTGAACGGCGGCTTCGGCCACCCCTTCGGCAGACTCCTGCGCCATCTCGAGGTCGCCTCCGCGTTCCCGTCACTGGCCGGCGTGGCGAAACACTTCGGCGCCGCGCTCCAGGGCCCCCTCCGAGCTGTGACGGAGCGGCCCGAGCTCGCAGGTCTGATCCGCCAATCCGGGCTCGTCGGGGCGACCGCGGACAGCGCGCTGTTGGTGGAACTGGTGCGCGGTATCGCGGCGTGCGACCTGAAGACGTTCTTCGCCACCTACGAGGCGATCGCCGGAGATTCCGCGCCCGAACTGGCGGCGAGAGTAGACGCGCCGACCCTGTTGATAGCGGGAGACAAGGACATCTTCACGCCGCTGTCGATGATCGTCGAGATGCACGCGGTGATGCGCGCGGCGCGGCTCGAGGTCTACGAGAAAGCGGGTCACTACCTCCCGATCGAATACCCGGCCAAGCTGTCGGACGACATCCGCCGTTTCCTCGGAGAGCTGGCCCTGTAGTACGGGGTTGAGTACATTGTCGAACGTGGATGAGGTGAGGTTCTCCCCCGAAGACTCCGCGATGTCCCGCCACGGCGCGCCGGAATCTCCGACGCTGGCGGCCGAGGCGAAGGAGTTCTGGTCGAATCCGAGCCCGAAGATCATCGCGGCGCCGCTCGCCGCGGCCCTCGCGATCCGGCTGGCGCTCGGCGGGTGGACCGTATGGGACGCAGTGATCCCCGCCGTCCAGATCGCGCTCCAGCCGTTCGTCGAGTGGTTGATCCACGTCTACCTATTGCACTGGAAGCCGCGGCAGATCCTCGGCAAGAAGCGGGACCCGTACGTCGCGAAGAAACATCGGATGCATCACCGGGATCCGCGTTTGGTGAAGTGGATCTTCGTTCCGGAGCCGGTTCTCTACCGGCTGATCCCGGGTGCCGTCGTGCTGTACCTCCTCGTGTTCCGCGACGTTCGCTACGGCTTGACGGCAACGGTCTCCGGACTTGCGATCTTCCTGACGTACGAATGGATGCATTTCTTGATCCATTCCCGCTACAAGCCGAAGACCCGCCTCTATCGCTACATATGGCGGGCGCACCGGCTGCATCACTACAAGAACGAGAACTACTGGTTCGGCGTCACGATGCCCGTCGCCGATCACGTGCTGAATACGTTCCCGGAGAAGAACGAAGTCGAGACGTCTCCGACGTGCCGGACGCTCGGCGAAGACGCAACCGTCTAGGCAGACAGCGACGCGAGGAACCGCAGCAGCTCCTCGTTTACCTGGTCCGGGTGCGTCAGATTCGCCGCGTGCCCACCTCCCTCTATGGCTATCACTCCCGAGCACGAGGGAAGACCCGCACACAACGCGGCGGCTTTGTCCATCGGGATCGACGGGTCTTCGGTCCCGTGAACGATAGCCACGGGACAGTCGATCTCGCCCAGGCGATCGGTCAGATCTTCTCGCCCGAGCAGCGTCTCGATCATCGGAACCACATTGGCAGGCGGCCACGACCGCCACTTGTCGGCCCACTTCTCGGCCGGCGCCGGCGAGATGATGAGAGGAACGGTGGCTTCGATCAGGTGTTCCTGCGGACCTTGACTCGCCCATGTCTCCGCCCACGCGCGATACATCTCCCCCACCGCCTCGTCCTCGACGCCCGCTTGAGTGTCGATCAAGAACAATCCGCGCACGCGCTCCGGTTGTAGCAACGCGGCGCGCAGTGACAGGAAGCCCCCCTGCGACATCCCTACGAGCACGGCCTCGTCGACACCTGCGTCGTCGAGGATGGCGAACAGGTCGCGTGCGGAATCCCAGTACGTGAACGGGCCGTCGGATCGGGTGGCTCCGTGGTAGCGCTCGTCCCACGCGATGCATCTATACGAGCTCGCCAGTGCTTCGATCTGGGGCTCGAACATCTCGTGATCCATCAGGATGCCGTGGCTGAATGCGACGACGGCTCCGTCACCACCGGTGTCCTCGTAAAAGAGGCGCGCGCCGGAACGATCTACGTACGCCACTAGACCTTCAGGCGGATCAGGTCGCGCAAGACCTCGAAGCTCGCAGGCGTGTGCCCGAGCACCTCGCCGTCGGCCTCGATCAGCAACGGTCGATCCGACGTGACGCCGCACCGCACCCTCTTGAACTCCTCGATGTCGGGGTGCGGCAAGTGTTCACCCTTGAAGACCTTCGGCATGATCGCGATCGCTTCGCGTTTGCGCGCGTGCTCGACCTGGACGTCGAGCAGCCCGTCGGTGGGCGCGGCCTTCGGCGCGATCTTCATCCCTCCACCGAAGAACTGGCAGTTGGCGACCACGATGTTGTTGGCCGGTCCTTCGTAGGTCCGGTCCACGAGATCGACGGTCACCTGGGCGACCTTGTGCTTGCGCATGACGAGCCAGAACGCGGCTAGGTACACCGTCGGCCCGAGCCACCGCGGGAGCTTCTGAGCGCGCGCAACGACTTCGGCGCCGATCCCGACCTCGGCGATGTTGGGGAAGTAACGGGTGACCTCCGTCCCGTCCTGCGTGTAGGTGACCTTGCCGATGTCGATCGCGAAGCTCTCGGGGCCGTCGAGATGCGCGACCGCAACCGCGGGGCTCGCCGGCAAGCCGAAGGTCTTGATGAAGTCCGAACCCGTGCCCGCCGCGACGACGCCGAGGACCGGATCGTCCACGATCGGCTTGTCGTTCTCGATCATCCCGTTGACGACCTCGTGGATCGTCCCGTCGCCGCCGACCGCAACGAGGAATCGTTTGCCCGCCTTCATCGACTCACGCGCTATCTCGATGGCGTGCATGGGCCCTTCGGTCATACGTATCTCGTATTCGAGACCGCGCTGTTTGAGCTGCGCCTCTACCTCCGGAAGAGCCTTCGCGACCCCGCCCTTGCCCGAGCGGGCGTTCGCGATCAGGACCATCGGTCCGTACTCCGACGTCACAGGCCGAGTGCTCCCGGATTCATGATCCCGTTCGGGTCCAAAGTCTTCTTCAACGCGACCAGCACGTCCCACCAGCCGCCGAGTTCGGTCGGCAGCCACCGCGCCCGCCGGCGACCTATCCCGTGGTGATGGCTGATCGACCCCCCGGCCTCGATGCACGCCGACATCCCTGCCTCCCACCACGACTCGAGCTTGGCCGCCGCGTCGTCGTCGCTGTCGCACGCGCTCCCGATCGAGAAGTAGAGGCATGCGCCGTCGATGTAGTGGTGAGAGAGATGGCAACCCACGATGTCCGCCTGTGCCCCGAGGGCGTCTTTCATCGCGTGATACACGTCCCGGAGGTCCGACCACCGCGCCGAGACCTCCATCGTTTCGACCATCGCATGGGGGCCGAGCAAGCCCGTGCCGTCCATCAGGTTCAGGTATTCGTGCACGAGGTCGTTGCGATGGACCCACCAGTGGTCGACGAGAGAGTCGTTTCCGCGCTCGCCGCGTGCCAACCGGAATGCTTCCTCCATCCGCGCCGGCGCGTCGAACCCCTCGAACGAGAGGATCATGAACGGGTCACGCGGCTCGTCCGGATGATTGCGCAGGAAGATGGCCGCGTCGTCGCGGTCGTAAAGCCTCATCATCGTCGGGTCGAGATCCTCTTGCGCGATCTTTCTGCACGCGGCCACGCCTTCTGCCATGTGCTCGAAACGGACGCACAGATCGAGCCGCGCGGGAGGAAGAGCCGAGACGCGAAGCGTCACCTCCGTGACGATGCCTAGCGTTCCCTCGGCACCTATCAGCAACGACGCCACATCCGGACCCGTCGCGGTTCGCGGCGTGCCTTTCGTTCTGACGATGCGTCCGTCGGGAAGGACTGCTTCCATCCCCGCGACCAGATCCTCGATCCCGCCGTAACGCGACGAAAGTTGGCCCACCGCGCCGGTGGACACCCACCCGCCGACGGTCGATATCTGGATCGATTGCGGCTGGTGACCCAGCATGAAGCCCCAGCCGTGCAGGGCGTTGTCGAGATCCGACCCCAGCACGCCGCACTCCGCCCGGACGAGGCGGCTCTTCTCGTCGAAGTCCCTTATCTCGTTCATCGCGCGCAGCTCCACGACTACGGCGCGATCCGGACGGATCCCGTCGGTGACACCGGAGCCACCGCCATACGGGACCAACGGCGTCTTCGTCGCGTTCGCCCACTCGACGATCTGCGCGACGTGCTTCGTGGTCCGCGGGCGAACGACGCAGAGGGGCCGCGCGAGGCGCCGACCCATCCGGCGCGCGAGTAACGCGGCCGGGGAACGATCTCCGGAATGGCGGTGGAGGTCCTGGGGGTGGACGCTCACCCGATGCTCGCCGACGATCTCGGCGAGCTCTGCCGGTGCCGTCACGCGCGTTCGACGATCGTTGCGATCCCTTGGCCGACGCCGATGCACATGGTCGCGAGGCCGTAGCGCACATCTCTGCGGGTCATCTCGTGCACGAGCGTCGTCAGGATCCGCGCGCCCGAGCAGCCGAGCGGGTGCCCCAGCGCGATCGCTCCGCCGTTCACGTTGACCTTGTCGTGGTCGAGCTCGAGTTCCTTGATGCAGGCAAGCGACTGCGCCGCGAACGCCTCGTTCAGTTCCACCAGATCGATGTCGTCGAGTGTGAGGCCGGCGCGCTTCAGGGCCTTGCGGGTCGCGAACACGGGACCTATTCCCATCCGCTGCGGCTCGACACCGGCTACCGCGGAGGTGACTATCCGTGCTTTCGGCGTCCAGTCGTGCTCCCGGAGCGCCGCCTCGCTGGCGAGCAGAAGAGCGGCGGCACCATCGTTCAGGCTCGACGCGTTTCCTGCCGTCACGGTCCCGTCGTCCTCGAACGCGGGCCTCAATCTAGAGAGGGTCTCCAGCGTCGTGTCCGGCCGCGGCGGCTCGTCGCGGTCGATCACGGTGGTATCGCCCCGCGTCCCGGTCGGGACCTCTATCGGAACGAGCTCGTCGTCGAAGCGACCTGAATCGCGCGCCTCGATCGCACGACGGTGGCTCTGAACCGCGAACGCGTCTTGTTCCTCGCGTGAGATCCCGTAGTCGCGTCGGTTGATCTCGGCCGTGGCCCCCATCGCGTGTGCGCCGTAGCGCTCTTTCATCTTCGGGTTCACGAACCGCCACCCGATCGCGGTGTCGTGTATCTCGGCATTACGGTCGAACGCCTTCGTCGCCTTCGCCATGACGAACGGAGCGCGGGTCATCGACTCGGACCCGCCGGCCACGACTATCTCGGCTTCTTCCGATCGGATCTCGCGACTGCCGCCGTTCACCGCCTCGAGCCCCGACCCACACAACCGATTGACCGTTACACCGGGCACCTCGACGGGAAGACCGGCGAGCAGTAGCGCCATCCGCGCGACGTTGCGGTTGTCTTCGCCTGCCTGGTTAGCCGCCCCCCACACGACGTCGTCGATCCGGTCACCCGGCACATTCGTGCGGTCGACGAGGGTCCTGATCGCATGCGCGGCCAGGTCATCGGGACGAACGTGCGCGAGAACGCCCCCGAATCTGCCCATCGGGGTCCTCAACGCGTCGACTATGAAGGTGTCCCGCACGCGGGAGATGATAGGGCTGGAAACGGATCAGTCGTCGTCCAGGCGCATGAACGACGCGGCCCAGGTGGTCCCGGAATCCGGGATCACCTGCCTGAGACGGTAGCCCCGCTCCTTCATCAACCTGCTCGTTTGCTCGAGGCGGCTTCCGAGCTCGCTCTGTAACGCCGGGATGATTATCGTGACGTCACCGGGCCGGTCCTCGGTGAGCCGGATTATGTCGTCCGCGATCCTCTCCTCCCATGACGCGCTCGACCTGTTCTTCTTGAACTTCGAGAAGAACCCGGTGGTAAGGAACATCCGGTCCAAGGTGCCCCCTTGTGCGGCCGCTCCGCGTGGCAACCGCAGGGACTAGTGAAGTCCACGGAAGGACTACGAGCAATAGTCCGAGTGGAGCAGAAAGAACATGAACCGAGTGGGCTAGTCAGCCTCCGCCACACGCCGGTAAGTCGCGACCCAATCGTCGCCCGATACCCGGACGCCCGCGAGGTGATACCCACGAGACATGAGGTTCGAAGTGGCGGCATCGAGAGCCGCGCCGAGGGAAGCGAAGCGTTCTCGCGATAGATCGAGGTAGAGCTCGTCGGGATCTCCTGCGACTGCCTCGGAGATCACGTGCTGCACGTTCTCGAGATCGTTTGATCCCACGGGCCTCTTTCCTTTTCGTCGGAAGGCCCTCTCCCTGGCGGCTCGATACGACGCATCCGAGAGATCTCCTGCCCCGCGCGCGAATGATCCGAGTTGTCCGATTCTTCCGATACGTCACAACTCGACCGACGAATACGCGACGACCCCGCGCTTCACTTGCACGAGGCATTCGTGCAACGTTGCGCGGAGATCCTCCGACGGGGCGATGTCTTCGAGCTGGCGCAGGAGGTCGATCAGCTGCTTCATGTTCCTCACGAAATCCCCCG
>JAHWJK010000021.1:12576-15168 GCA_019348445.1 Actinomycetota bacterium
TCGAGCTGGCGCAGGAGGTCGATCAGCTGCTTCATGTTCCTCACGAAATCCCCCGCTGCGTCCCCCTCCCCCAGAACTTCTTCCAGTGGCCGGCCGGACGCCCATAGGTACGTCCGCTGCGCGTAGCCCGGATCGGGCTCCCGCGTCAGCTCGAGACCCCGTTCGTCTTCCTCGCGTCGCACGCGCCTCCACAACCGCATGAGGTCGCCCCACACCTTCGTCGACGCGCTCGTCGGCATGTCCGCGGGCGCCTCGACCTCCACGCCCCTCGCCTCGTACACGAGACTCGAGCACACCGCGGCGAGCTCGGCCGGCTCCAGCCCGTGTAGAAGCCGGCGCTCGATCGCTTCGACGACGAGCAGGTCCGACTCGTTGTAGACCCGAGTCAACGTCTCGCCCTTGTCGGTCAGGGCCCAACCGTCGACGTATCGAAGCGACCGCAGTACCTCGAGGACCTGGTCGAATCGTCGTGCGAGCGTCCCGGTCCGTCGCCCGACCCGCCTGTCGATCGCGGAGATCTCTCGCCGCAACCGCTCGGCCCGCTCTGCGAAGTGCAGGTGCCGGTGGAGCTCCGGACAGTCGTGGACGGGATGGTTCTCGACCGCCTTCCGCAGTGCTTTGCCTTCTTTCGTGCGATCGGCCTCCGCTCGCCCACTATCGTGGGGGCGATCGATCTGCACCGAGCGGAGTTGATGCGCCACTTTGCGACGAGCTTGTGCGTCGCGCACATCGAATGGTTTCGGAACCCTGACGGTCGCGACCGGCGTCGGCGGCACCCGGAAGTCGGCCGGGACGAACCGCTCCATGGACCGGCGCTGGGAGATCCCGAGCACGCGGGGACGACGCTCCGATCTCTTCTGCGTCACCTCGAGTACCGCGTAAACACCACGTCGTTTCCCGCCGCGTATCTCGAAGACGTCGCCGGGCCTCAGCTTCAGGATCGCCTCATTGATCCGCGTGGACCGAGTCCGATTCCCGTCGCGGCGCTCTTCGTATCGTTTCAGCCGATCGGCGAGCTGCCGGTACTCCTCGACGTCACCTTTTTCGCAACGCATCCGCTCGCGGTAGGACGCGAGGTACGCCTCCTTCTCATCGCGTCCTCGTTCGAGCTTGACGACGTCACGATCGGCCTGGAACTGCGCGAACGACGAGTTCACGAGGTGCTCTGCTTCGGCTCGGTCGTAGTTGCGGACGAGGTTGACCGCCATGTTGTAGGAGGGCCTGAACGACGATACGAGCGGGTACGTCCGCGTCGACGCCAGCCGCGTGATCCCGTCGAAGGGCAAGAACCGCTGAAGCAGTACGACGCAGTGGCCAAGCTCGTCAATGCCCCGACGCCCGGCGCGTCCCGACAGCTGCGTGTATTCGCCCGGCGTCATCTGCTCGTGCCTCTCGCCGGTGAACTTCATCAGGTTCTCGATCACGACGGTCCGCGCCGGCATGTTGATCCCGAGAGCCAGCGTCTCGGTCGCGAAGACCGCCTTGATGAGGCCGCGCGCGAACAACTCTTCCACCGCTTCCTTGAACGGAGGGATCATCCCGGCATGGTGTGCGGAGATCCCTCTCCTCAACCCTTCGATCCACTCGGCGTAGCCCAGAACGTCGAGCTCGTTCAGTGGAAGGTCCGCGATCCGGGATTCCGCGAACTCGATGACCGCGTTCGCCTCGTCGGGCGTCGTCAGGCGGAGGTTCTCGCGGATGCATTGCCGGACCGCTTCGTCGCAGCCCTTGCGCGAGAAGATGAAATAGATAGCGGGAAGCATCTCCTCCGAATCGAGGCGCTCGATCACCTCCGTTCGCCACGGGATGCGCGCTCTCTTGTACTGCGGCCGTCGCCCTCCGCGGCCCGGTCGATCGGCGCCGCGTTTGCGGCGACGATCCAGTTCACGGCCGCGCGGGTTGGCGATCAGCTCGCCATCGGGACGGCGGACGAACATCGGGAGTAGTTCGTCGGACGCGAAGTACCAGTGCCGGATGTCGACCGGACGCTTGTCTTCGATGATGACTTCGGTATGCCCGCGCAGCGTCTGAACCCAGTCGGCAAACTCCTCGGCGTTCGAAACCGTCGCGGAGAGGCACACGACCTGGACGTCGACCGGTAGATGGATCAGCACCTCTTCCCACACGGCCCCCCGGTAGGGATCCTGGAGGTAGTGGACCTCGTCGAGGACGACGTAGTGCAGTCCCTCTAGCGCGCGCGAATCCTCGTAGATCATGTTGCGCAGCACCTCGGTCGTCATCACGACGATCGGCGCGTCGCCGTTGACCGAGTTGTCTCCCGTCAACAGCCCGACCTTGTCGGGTCCGTACGCGCCTAGGAAGTCGCCGTATTTCTGGTTCGAAAGCGCCTTGATCGGCGTCGTGTAGAAGGCCTTGCCACCGCCGGTGAGCGCCATCCACGCGGCGAACTCCCCCACCACGGTCTTTCCGGCCCCCGTGGGAGCCGCGACGAGAACCGAGGAGCCGTCTTCGATGAAGTCGCACGCGCGGCGTTGGAAATCGTCGAACGGGAATGCATAGGCGCGCTCGAACTCCGCCGCGCGCGTCATCGGTTGCTCGCGGTTACTCGTTGCCTTCCTCGGCCCCGTCTCC
>JAHWJK010000021.1:15268-17151 GCA_019348445.1 Actinomycetota bacterium
CGAGTTCCCCGCCCGGAGGCGCCATCGCTTCGGGAGGCGCACCGGGGGCGGTGAAGCCGGACGCGCTCATCTCGTTGTCTTGACGCTCCGCATCGAGGATCTCGATCGCGGAGGCGAAGACGCTGCTTGCCGCTTGGAAAGAAGCTGCAGCCGCGGCTGCCACCTCCTCTCGTGCCTTGCCGTCGAGCTCGGGGAGCAGTTCGTACTGCTCGATCGACTGGCTGTACAGCAGCAGCGCCTGGGGCAAGATGCCGCCGAGTGGCTCGAGCCCCTCCGGGGGCATCGTCTGCGCCGCGGCGGTTTGGGCGGCCGCCAGCTGGTTCTTCCATTCCTTGGCCTGCTTGGCGAGCGCGGCATCCTCCAGCTCGCCGGCGGTCGCGAGGTCGGTGGCAACCGGCGAGATGCTCTGGATGATGGTGTCCAGGGAGCTCGTATAGGTGTCGAGTTGGTCCTGTGCCGTCTCCAATCGCTGCGCTTCGCTGCGGTTCTCGCCGACGATCCACCAGACGAGGATCCCGGCGGCGACGATGACGACGAAAGCGAGCACGAGGCCGGTCGTGGTCTGGTACCAGCGCTGCCTACCGGAGCTTCCGTACGTGGGACGCGGCGCCGCGGCCGGACGGCGGCGCGCTTGGCTGCCCCTCGAGCGCGACTTCTTCTTTCCCTTGAGAGCCATCGCGCGGACTATACCGAGGCTTTCGCCTTGGCTCGCCGGCGGTTCACGATCCGAAGGATCAGGATCGTGAGCTCGTAGAGCAGGTAAAGCGGAACCGAGAGGACCAGGAGCGTGTAGGGGTCCTGGCTCGGAGTGACGATCGCCGCCAGCGCGACGATGAGGACGATCGCAAGCCTCCTCTGCTTCCGCAGCGCCTCGACCGTCACGATCCCGGCAAGGCCGAGGAAGAACAGGATCAACGGCAACTCGAACATCAGCCCGAACCCGAGGAACATGAGTCCTACGAAGTTCAGGTACTCCTCCGCTTCGAGCAACGGCGTAACGCCCTCGCCGGCGATCCCGACCAGCAGCTTGATCCCGGTGGGGAGCATCAAGTAGGCCACCGCCCCTCCCGCTACGAACAGGACGAACGACGAGATCGCGAACGGGATCGCGTACTTCTTCTCCTTCACGGTCAGACCGGGAGTGATGAACGCCCAGACCTGGTAGAGCCAGATCGGCGACGTCAGAACGAGACCGGCGAGCGCGGTCAACTTGAGCCGGAACATGAAGGCGCCGAGGACGCGGCGGAACACGAGATCGCAGCCGAGCTCACCGAGGAGGCTCGGCGGTACCTCGCATAGTGGCCGGCGGACGAATTCCTTCAGCGGCTCGAAGAAGATGAACGCGACGACCGAGATCAACAGGAACGCGGTAACGCAGATGACCAGCCGGCGCCTGAGCTCGCCGAGGTGCTCCATCATCGTCATCGCGGAGGTCGTCGGCTTCTTGCGTCGTCGGAACCGGAGCCGCCTCCGCCTCAGGTCGGATGCGCCGCTCATGATTCTTCCGATCGGGGCTTGGGAGCCGCGTCCTCGATCGCAGAAGAGTCCTCGTCGGCGACGGGTTCGTCGCCGCCGGGGGCGGGCTCATCGTCGCTGTCGTCGTCGAGGCCGAGCGAGAACTCAGACCTGACCTCGCTCGCCATGCGGCGCATCTCGGACATGAACCGGCCTAGAGATCGCGCGATCTCCGGCAGCTTCTGAGGCCCGAAGACGATCAACGCGACCGCAGCGAGCATGAGTATCTCCAGTGGGCCTATCTGGGGCATGCCTGGAGTCTAGGAGCAGAGCGCCACGCGCCCGGCGTTAGAAGGTGATGCGAAGTGCGACTAGCGGGAGTTGTAGAGCTCGTCCATCCAGTCGTCGCGATCGAGCATCTCGTGGAA
>JAHWJK010000099.1 GCA_019348445.1 Actinomycetota bacterium
GCGCGCAGGCGGTGCGAACGCGGCTATGTGCTCAGAAAACGGCGTAGCCTGGGGGCATGGTGAACACCATCGTTCTTGCCGTGTGCGACATCCACCGCATCCCGGAGACGGCACAGGCCATTGCCGACATCCCGGACGTCTCCGAGGTCTATTCCGTGGCCGGCGACTACGACCTCGTGATCATGGTTCGCACCCGCACGCACGACGATCTCGCCCGCGTCGTGTCGGAGGAGATAGCGAAGATCGAAGGGGTCGAGCGAACGCAGACCCTGGTTGCCTTCAAGGTCTTCTCGCGCCATGACGTTGAAGCCCTCTTCTCGGTGGGGTTCGAAGAAGAGGTTTCGTAAAGGCCGCGATGCAGCTCGATACGCTCGTCGCTCACTATCACGAGATCGGCCTCAAGGGCCGCAACCGCAACTTCTTCGAAGACGCGCTCGCGCGCAACATGCGCCGCGCTCTGCGCGGGACCGGCTACCTCAAACTCCGCCAAGGCTTCGGACGCGTCGTCGTCGACATGAAGGAGGACGGCGATATCGATGCCGCGGCGGAACGGATCGCTCGGGTTTTCGGCCTTGCCTATATCGGCGTTGGAAAACGGGTCGACCCGAATATGGATGCGATCGCGGAGGCGGCACTCGACCTGATCCAGGCGGAACCGTTCAACTCGTTCCAGGTGCGCGCCCGCAGGACGCACTCCGCCTTTGATCGCAGCTCGAGTGACATCAACGTCGAGATCGGACAGCGGATCGTCGACGCGACCGGGGGCAAGGTCGACCTGAAGCATGCCGACGCGACGATCCACGTCGAGCTCTTCGGCAGCGCCTGCGTCGTCTATCGCAAGAGGCTTACGGGAACGGGAGGACTTCCGGTCGGCGTCTCCGGCAAGATGCTGGCACTGCTCTCGGGTGGGATCGACTCGCCCGTTGCGGCCTGGCGCATGGCACGCCGCGGCGCCGAGGTGGAGCTCCTTCATTTCCACGGCCAGCCGTTCACGGATCCGTCTTCGATCCGGCAGGCGACGGAACTCGCCGAAGTCCTTGCGCGCTATCAGCTTCAAGCAACGCTGCACCTCATCCCGCTTGCAGATGCACAACGCGAGATCGTCACGCACGCGCCGTCGAATCTCCGCGTCGTCCTCTACCGCCGCACGATGATGCGGATCGCCGCGGCGCTGGCGGACGAGATCGGTGCGAAAGCTCTCGTCACGGGTGACTCCCTAGGTCAGGTCGCGTCGCAGACGATCGAGAACATCCGCACGGTCGACGCCGCGCTTCCTCAAAACGTCGAGGTCTTGCGTCCGCTGATCGGGATGGACAAGCAGGAGATCGTCGACGAGGCGATCCGGATCGGGACCTACGAGATATCGACGCGGCAGTATCAGGATTGCTGCGTCCTGTTCGAGCCTCGTTCCCCCGCGACACGATCCAATGCAGGGCTCGCCGAACAAGGCGAGGCGGAGCTGGACATCGACGCACTCGTTGGCAAAGCACTTGCCGGCCGCGAGACGAAGGTAGTCGAACTCGCCCCACCGACCACGGCTTGACGACACGCGACAGCGGCGAGGCCGTCACGAGACGGACCCGCCGCTGAGACTGCTGGTTGCTAGGTTCTTAGTTGCTGTCGGGAGGACTACCCGCACGGTCCTCGGCGGCATCGCTACCGCCCGGGACCTCGATCGATGCCGGATCGCCACCGGTCACGGGATTTCTCGACTGCCCGGTCTCACTCGCGGTGTCGCCGGTAGTCGCATCGGAATCGGATCCCGAACTGGGGTTGTCCAGCTGATTACTCTCGCTGGCGCTACCACCGGTGTCGCGGCCGGAGTCGGCTCCCGAGCTGGGGTTGTTCGATTGACCACTCTCACTCGCGCTCTCGCCGGTGGCCGGCCCTGCCGGTGCAGTGCCGGTTCCCGCCGAAGACTTCGTCTCGGCTGTGGCACGGCCGTCGGCAGCTGCGTCCTCGCCGCGCGCACGCCCCGCCGCCGATTTCTCGTCGCCGGTAGCGCGGCTTCCGCGGGCCGACTTCTCATCGCTGTGACACGCGTCCGCGCGCTCAGTTTCGTCCTCGCGAGATTCCTCGGAGCCCGCAGCCGCGGTCTCGGCGATCGACTGTCCGAACTCGCAGTTCTTCTCGGTATCACGGTCGGAAGCATCGTCGGCAACGCTGCTGCGGTCGTCGGCTTCTGAACCGCTCTGGTTCGGAAGCTCGACACCGAGCACGGCCTCTACGGCGCGCTCGGCGGCGGAACCCGGTAGGTCGACGCCGGCATACGCGAGCCCCATCGTCGAAAGAGCCGCCGCAACTCCACCTGCGGTGGCTTTTATCGCCCAAGACGTCGCTCTGTTCATCGCTCTCCTCCACTTCGGTAGCCCGGCCGCCTGCAGTGCAGGCCCGTGGGCGTTGCTGACCGGCCTCACGACCGGGTCGCCGTTCTCGGCAAGGAGGCGGGCTGCTTCGGTGGCTGCCATCACGTGACGAGCCGCCACCTCGTCGTGGGGCTCAGCGAGAGACACGCTGCGGACCCACTCCAGGTAGACGGCCACGTCTTCAAGAGCCTCGTTCCCGGCAGGCGCCGTGCCGGCAAGAAGCTGCTCGATGTCGTGGTCGGTCAAGCCGTCGAAAAATCCCATCTCGTCCGTGTAATCGTCGGCACCGCTCATAGCGTTACACCGAGCCTCGAGAATTCTTTGCGAAGCGCCTTAATGGCCCGGTGCTGGACCACTCGAACGGCGCTGGAGCGGCGGCCGATCACGGCGGCGACTTCCTCGCAGCTCAGCCCTGCGACGAGACGGAGCAGCAAGACATCCTGTTGCACCTGGGGCAGCTTGCGGATCAGAGACAGCGCCTCTTCGAGCTGCAACCCCTCTAGAGCGGCAGCCTCCGCATCTCCCTGCGGCGCCGCCATGACCAGTTCTTGTACGGGCGAGAGAACCTCCGGGCGCCGGACGCGACCGCGGTAGTTATCGACGAGCCGGTGGTGGGCGATCGTGAGGGTCCACGCACGAAACTGCCTGCGGTCACCCTCGAAGGACCCGAGCTTGCGGACGACCTGCAGAAATACGTCACCGAGGACGTCGTCGGGGTCAGGCGCGCCTCGTGCGCGCACGTAACTGAGGACCGGCGATGAGACCTCGTTGTAGAGGTCTCGCCATGCCCACTCTGCGCCTGCGCGAGCGGCTAAAAGTACAGACTCGAATGCTTCCTGGGACGTCATCAGCCTCGATCGACAAGATTGTTTTCATGCGTTATCGGCGCTCTCGAAGAAGTTCTTCACTGCGACCGCAAGCCGTGGTGAGCCCGCGAAACCTAGAGCTTGTTCTTCAGCGCCTTGCTCATGTTCTGGGCGATCTCGAAGAACCCCTTGAACCGCTCGCCGAGGTCCGGCGAGCCCAGCAGCTTGTTCACGCCGCGGATCATCGTTTCGCTGGGCTCGTCATACGGATACCAGAACGGTTGCTTGACCTGACCCATCATCGACCGTGCCACATGGGTCGGGACAGTGAACTCACGCAGACCTTCCTCGCCATTCAAGCGCCCAAAGCCGCTTTCACCCACCCCACCCCACGGAGCCCACGCTGCACCTGCATTCACGCCGTGGTTGTTGATCGAAACGACGCCGGCTCGAAGCCGCGAGCCCACGTACTCCGCACGTTTCTTGTCCCCCGACCACACAGATGCCGTCAGGTTCACCGCCTCCCCGTTCGCACGATGGACGGCATCGTCGTCATCCGAGAACCGGCTGATAGTGACCAGAGGACCGAAGCTTTCGTTCCTCACGACGTCCATGTCCTCACTTACGTTTTCGAGAGCCGTCGGCGCGAACCATAACGATCCATCCTTGTTGTCTTTCCCGGCACCCGGGCCGCCGCCGAGCAAACTCGCGCCTTTGTCCAGTGCGTCGTTGACCTGTCGCTCGACGAGACTTAGCTGCGGTTTGAACGTGAGCGAACCGATCTCGTCTCCTTGATTCACCTGCGCCAGCTTCGCGGCGAAAGCATCCCGGAACTCGTCCGCGATCTTGTCCGAAACGTAGATGCGTTCCAGGGACGAACAGGTCTGACCGCAATTGAAGAATGCGCTCCACAACGTCCCCGATGTGACGTAGTCGAGGTCGGCGTCGTCCAGAACGATCGCTGAATCCACGCCACCCAGCTCCATCACGACGGGAGTGAGGTGTTCGGCCGCTGCGGCACAGATCTTGCGACCCGTCGTGGGAGAGCCGATGAACGAGATCTTGTCGCACGGAGCATCGACCAACGCTGCTCCGATATCTCCTCCGCCCTGGACGACGCTGACTACTCCGGAAGGGAGCGGCTCGAAGATCTCTTTCAACATCTCGCCCACGCCGGGGGTCACTTCCGACGGCTTGATCACTATGGCGTTACCGGCGAAGAGGGCCGGTACGCTAGCCGCGAACGTGTTCCACAGCGGATAGTTCCACGGGGTGATGCACCCAACCACGCCGAAAGGCCGGTACTCGACTCGCGAGTTGAGACCGACGAGGGCCTTCGGAAGGAAGGGGGCGTCGAACGGCCCGAAACGCTTCGGGCGCAACGCCTTCGGCGCGATCTTCTCGAAGGAATAGAACATGATCAGCGAACCCATCACGTCGAGCGAGAGCGACTCGAAGGGCGTCTTTCCTGTCTCGGCCGAGATGACATCGACGAGCCGATCCTGTAAGCGGTAGATGTTGTGACGAACCTGACGCATCATCCGCACCCGGCCTTCGACAGGGATCGCGGCCCACTCCGGAGCGACCTTGCGAGCGTTGGCCACAACATCGGCAACCTCGGCCGGGCTGTGCGCGGGGATCTCGCGGATGACCTTCCCGGTGCGCGGATTGAACGACTTGAGCATGACGGGTCCGTCGTTCTTCTTGGTGGTCCGACGGGTCGTCTTCTTTCGGGTGGTCTTCGGTTCAGCCATGTGCCCTCCTAGTTCCGCCGCCCGAATAGTGAGGCATCAAGGTTAGCCGGTCGCCGTCTGCGAGCGACGTCGACAGATCCGCGGGATCTTCGTTCACGAGGGCTGCGTGCACGAGGTGTCGAGGCGCACCAAGCGCGTCCGCGATGTCGCCCACCGTCGCGCCCTCGGAGGCTTCGATATCGACCGAATTGCCGTCGGCCGCGGGTGGAAGGTACTCCCGCATCGCGCCGAAACAGATGACTTCCACTCTCACGCCTCGACGCTACCCATTCTTTCCGAGCTCGGCCCCCGTGGAAGGGGGGCGAATGTTTAGAAAGAACGGGAAGGAGCTATTTCTCGATCGGGACTCCGACCAGGCTCCCGTATTCGGTCCACGAACCGTCGTAGTTCTTGACCTTGTCGTAACCGAGCAGTTCGGCGAGCACGAACCACGAGTGTGACGATCGCTCACCGATGCGGCAGTAGGTCACGACGTCCTTGTCCGGCGTGATCCCTTCCTCCGCGTACAACTTCTCGAGCTCGTCGCGACTCTTGAACGTCCCGTCTTCGTTGACCGCCTTCGACCACGTGATGTTGCTCGCGCCGGGGATGTGACCGGGAACCTGAGCCTGCTCCTGCGGAAGGTGCGGCGGAGCGAGTAGCTCGCCGCGGAATTCCTCGGGAGACCGGACGTCGACCCACGCATTACTGGTGTCCTGAGCGCGTTGGATCACTTCCTCGCGGAAGGCGCGCAGCTCGGGGCGCTCGGGACCGATCTCGAACGTCGTGGGAGCGAGGTTCGGCTCGTCCTGGGTCAACAGTCGCGATTCCAGCTCCCACTTCTTCCGCCCGCCGTTCAAGAGCTTGACGTTCTCGACGCCGCGGTATTTGAAGAGCCAGTAGGCGTACGCGGCGAACCAGTTGTTGTTGCCGCTGTAGAGAACGATCGT
>JAHWJK010000100.1 GCA_019348445.1 Actinomycetota bacterium
GCCCCCCGAGGTCGAACGGCTGACGCTCACGCTTCCCGAGATAGAGACGATCGTCGGCGAGGAGCTCCCATCGAACGCTCGCTTCCCGTCGTGGTGGCGCAATGACGACCGACGCATGCACAGCCGCGCGTGGCTGACCGCAGGTTGGCGCGTCGATGGCATGGGTGACGAAGCGGAGGTCGAATTCGTTCGTAACGGCGGTTAGCCGCACCCCGCCTCCTACAATGAGTTGATGGCCTCACAGCCGGAGCCTGTGCCGCAGTCCGCCGCGGAGAAGACAGTCCCACCCGCCGGCGCACCTCCACGCGGAGTGAAGGCCGTCCTCAAGAAGGTCCGGCCGACCCGGCCCCCCGAGACGCAGTTCCAGAAGCTGCTCAAAGAGGTCAGGGCGAAGCGGCCAAAAGCCGACGTCAAGGCGATCGAGAGAGCGTTCGAGATCGCGGAAGAGGCTCATCGTGGTCAGCTCCGCAAATCGGGCCACGAGTTCATCACGCATCCACTCGGCGTCGCGACGATCGTGGCGCAACTTGGACTCGACGAGACGACCGTTGCCGCGGCGCTCCTCCACGATGCGGTGGAGGACACCTATGTGTCTCTCGCCGATGTCGAGCGAGAGCTCGGTTACGAGGTTGCTGCGTTGATCGACGGAGTAACGAAGCTCGACAAGATCGGTCTTCGCTCGGTCGAGCACACGCGGGCCGAGAACCTGCGCAAGATGATGATCGCGACGGCGAAAGACATCCGCGTCATCCTCATCAAGATCGCGGACCGGCTTCACAACATGCGGACGCTCGCTCCACTGCGTCCGGAGAAGCGTGAGTTGATCGCACGCGAGACGCTCGAGATCTATTCACCGCTGGCTCACAGACTCGGCATGTATGCGATCAAGTGGGAGCTCGAGGATCTTGCTTTCCAGACGCTGCACCCGAAGCGCTTCGAAGAGATCCAGACTCTGGTCGATCAGCGGCAACCGCAACGAGAACGGCTGGTCGACGAGGTCGTCGAGAGCATCACCTCGAAGCTGCGGGAAGTCCGGATCAGGGCCGAAGTCTCGGGGCGGCCGAAGCACCTCTATTCGATCTACGAAAAGATCGTGCTGGGCGGCAAAGAATTCGATGAGATCTTCGACCTGATCGGTATCCGCGTCGTCGTCGACTCTGTGAAGGACTGTTACGGCGCGCTCGGCGCGCTCCACACGCTCTACACACCTGTTCCGGGTCGGTTCAAGGACTACATCGCGATGCCAAAGTTCAACATGTACCAGTCGCTGCACACGACGGTCATGGGCGACAAGGGCAGGCCCATCGAGATCCAGATCCGTACCGAAGCGATGCACCGAGCCGCGGAATTCGGAATCGCCGCACACTGGCTCTACAAAGAGCAACGCCGCGGCAAGGTCACCGAGGAAGAGATCGCGTGGTTGCAGCGTCTGATGGATTGGCAACAGGAGTCCATCGATCCGAAGGACTTCATGGAATCCCTCAAGATCGACCTCTATTCAGATGAGGTCTTCGTGTTCACGCCCAAAGGCGACGTCGTGTCGCTCGCTCGTGGTGCTACGCCGATCGACTTCGCGTACTCGATCCACACTGAGGTCGGGCACCGCACGGTGGGGGCCCGGGTGAACGGTCGTCTGGTCGCGCTCAACCACGAACTGAACTCGGGCGACAGCGTCGAGATCATCACGTCGAAGGGACCGGCGAGTCCATCACGCGACTGGCTGCAGGTCGTGAAGACGCCTCGAGCGCGCAACAAGATCAGACACTGGTTCGCGCGTGAGCGGCGCGAGGACGCGCAGTTGCAAGGGCGTGATGCCCTCGTTGCATCGATGAAGAAACAGGGTCTACCCGTTGAACGCATCACGAAGAGTGGCCTGCTCGAACAGGTCGCCGCCGACCTGAAATATGTGGACCTCGAGTCGATGTACGTCGCGATCGGCGAAGGCCATCTATCCCCGCAGTCCGTTGCGACCCGGGTCATCCGCCTGTTCGATCCGAGCGAGGGAGAGTCGGAAGAACCGGAGATCCCGGTTCGGCGCCGTCCGCACAAGCAGGCCCGGGGCAAGGGAGTCATCGTCGAAGGCATGGACGACCTCCTGGTTCGGCTCGCTCGCTGCTGCACGCCGGTGCCGGGCGACAAGATCGTGGGGTTCTTGACGAGGGGCCGCGGTGTGTCGGTGCATCGGGTCGACTGCCCGAACGCGAAGGCGCTTTCGGCGGTGGACGAGCAACGGATGATCAGCGCGTGGTGGCACGAACGTCGTCAAGGGACGTTCGTTGTCTCCATCAGGATCGATGCGCTCGATCGGACGAAGCTGCTGCGCGATGTCACCGCGGCTATCTCCGATCAGGGGATCCAGATCGTGTCGTCGTCGACCCGTACGGGGAAGGACGGCATCGCCACGTTGAGCTTCAGCTTCGAGCTCGCCGACCCCGAACACCTCGAACACGTCATCGCGAGCGTCCGTCAGGTGGACTCCGTTTTCGACGTCTACCGCGTCGTTCCAGCCTCGGCCCGCTGAACCGACAGTGAGGGCGTCTTCCGGAGCGTGGCGCTCCGTCGCGATAGCGCTCGTCGCCGTTGTCGCCGCGGCATGCACGCAGCCGTCGGCTCAGGAGAAGACCGAGGACGAGTTGCATGCGCTGTCGGGACGCGTGCAGGACTTCGTCGACGCGTGGAACGATCCCGACTATCACAGGATGACGTCGTACTTCACCGGTGACACGCGGCTCGGGCCGTTCCAGCTCGAGGAGCAGGTCCGCGGCATCTTCGAAGCCGGCGCGATCGAGGACTTCGAGGTCCGTCACCGTTACCGGGAGACGCTGTCGGAGGGAGACACGACCGAGGTCGTCCCTTATTCGGTCGAGTTCACCTCCGCGGCAGCATCCGCGCCGATCGCGCTCAACGGAACGATGGTGTGGGAGCTCGACGAGTTCGAGGACGAGTGGGAGCTCGAGTGGCATCCGTCGCTGGTGTTCGCGTCGGACGAAGAGCGCGCGCGGCTCCAGATCGAGACGAAGTGGCTTCCACGTGGCGCGATCTTGGATCGTGACGGGCGCAAACTCGCGGCCGGGGATGTAGAGGATAGGCGCTATCCATTCGGGTCCACCGCCGGGAGTGTGATCGGCCATATCGGGACGGCCACGAAGGAACAGGCGCGGGAACTCGGCGTCGAACGCGGCGCGCTCGTCGGTGGTTCCGGTCTGGAAGAGGGTCTTCAAGACGTCCTTGCGGGGCGACCTCAGACCACGCTCCAGGTGATCGACAACAGAGGAAAGGTCCTCGACACGTTGGGCCGCCGCAAGGGGAAACGCGGGCAGAACGTGAAGACGACACTCGATCTCGAGATCCAGCGCGCGTCGGAGAACGCGTACGGCGGCACGACCGGCGGGGCCGTGGTGATGGACCCGCAGACGGGGGATCTGCTGGCGATCGTCTCGTCGTCGCCGTTCAACCCGAACGGCTACGTAGGAGTAGACGTGTCTCCTTTCAACCGCGCGATCGAAGGCCGCTATCCACCCGGGTCGGCTATGAAAGTGGTGACCGCGGCCGCCGCTCTCGACACGGGGACGGTCACTCCTAAGACGCAACTGAGCGGCCCGGCCGAGTACCAGGGCGTGCGGAATTTCGAGTCCGGCGAGTTCGGAACGTTGAGCTTCGCGTCGGCGGTCCAGTTCAGCGTCAATACCGCGTTCGCGCAGGTGGCGTTGAAGCTCGGGTCGGACAAGCTCACGAGATACGCGGAGCTATTCGGTTTCAACCGCATACCCGACATGCCGCTGGCGGCGGCGGAGCCGTCGTTCCCACCGCTGAACGGCGCGGGCGACCTGATGTGGGCTTCGATCGGACAGGCGCAGGTCCTGGCGACCCCGCTCCAGATGGCATCCGTCGCCGGGACGATCGCGAACGACGGTGAGCGGATGGAGCCGCGCATCACGAAGCTCGACGAGCCGACGGGCCAACAGGTCGTGGACAAGAAGACGGCGCGGACCCTTACCGAGCTGATGGTCAACGTCGTGGTCGGGGGGACGGGCCAGGCGGCGCGGTTGTCGGGCATCGACGTCGCCGGCAAGACGGGAACGGCCGAGGTAGACGTCGACGGAGAGCGCAAGAATCACGCGTGGTTCATCTGTTTCGCGCCGGCGGACGACCCGGATGTGGCCATCGCGGTCGTGTCCGAGT
Organism: Actinomycetota bacterium; assembly: GCA_019348445.1. Taxonomy (GTDB): domain Bacteria; phylum Actinomycetota; class CADDZG01; order CADDZG01; family WHSQ01; genus JAHWJK01. The sequence continues at coordinate 4,183 of JAHWJK010000100.1, forward strand.
ACGGGGGAGTGGGAGGCCAGGTCGCGGCGCCGCTCGCGCGTCAGATCTTGGCGAACACCATCTTGATCATCCAGTCGGACGAATTCCGCAAAGGCGACGGCTAAGTGCGCGCCGTGGTGCAGCGGGTTACGAACGCGTCGGTCGAGGTGGACGGCGCCGAGATCGGGAGCTGCGGGAGGGGAGTCCTCGTGCTCGTCGGGATCTCGCCCACCGACGGCGACGCCGAAGCCGGATGGCTGGCCGACAAGGTCGCGAACCTCCGCATCTTTCCCGACGACGACGGGAAGATGAACCAGTCGTTGATCGACATCGGTGGTGCAGCACTCGTCGTGTCGCAATTCACGTTGTACGGCGACGCACGTAAGGGGAGGCGGCCGTCGTTCATCCGCGCTGCCGAAGGTCCCGAAGCCGAAGCCACCTACGAGAAGGCAGTCGCGAATCTCCGCGCGCTGGGCGTCGACTGCAGCACTGGAAAGTTCGGAGCGATGATGAACGTGAGTCTCGTCAACGAGGGGCCCGTAACGATCCTCCTCGACTCCGAAAAACAGTTCTGAGCAAGTGATTTGAAGGCGAAGGTCTACCCCACCTCTTCCACGCTCCCGTCGCTGAAACGGACCCTGAGGGCATGTTCTTCGAATGTCCACGTTGCCGACTCGTAGAAGAACCCATTTCTCCCAGAGATCGCCCTACGCCATCTCCCCGAATCACGCACGTAGAGGGCTGTCACGCCGATGGGAATGGTGCCGTATACGACATCCGGATAAGGCCCCGTTCCGTCGGGATCCAAGAATGATTGGTTAAACCTGTCGCTGCAGTGCAGCAAACCGTCGGGTACGAGCGTGTAGCAGACGTCTTCACTATCGAGCGGCCACGCAAACAACCTAAAGCGTTGCTTTCCCAGGTTTCCCAGCAAAAGGCGGCTCTTCTCGACGATCGGTTTTGCGCTCGCGGGAACGTTGCTGCCGAAGCCCGTGTACCAAACGAGCTGCAAACCGCAGTCCTCCGCTGGAAGCTCATCCCTTTTCTTCCGAGGTTTGTCGAAGACATCCAACTGATCGACGAAGCTGCCCACCCGTCGGTCGTCGAGGATGGCGCCCCCGCCCCCGGTCGCGTCGGTAGGTCCAATGGTGAGGTCGTCGGAAAGACATCGCTCCGCCGGTGGCTGCCCCAGCTTCAAACCACGCTGCTGGCCTGGGGAGTCGTCGCGAACGCACGCCCCGAGAAAGAGGATCGCTAAGGCCGTTAGCCCGATTGCTTTCGTCGCCGCCGTGGGCATGCGAGAACCTTAGAGGCGTGGATGACTTTCTCCGGCTAGTGCTCGCTGAGCGAGAAGAATCCGGAGAAGCTCAGTTGCCTGCAAGGTTTGGACCCTAATGATCGCTGGGCGAGCAGTCAGGTCCAAACCTCGGGCGCTTACTTGATGTTTGGAGGATTGACCTCGCATAGCGAAGTGAAAGCTCCAAACGTCGGCTCTAGTCCTTCAGGACCCTTCGGGCGGCGTCGACGATCGCGTCGGGCGTGAGGCCGTACTGAACGAGGAGCTCATCCGGTTTCCCGGACGTCGCGTACGTGTCGCCGACGTCTACGAACGCCATGCGCGTCGGGGCTCGTTCCGAAACGACCATGGACACGATCGACCCGAGGC
>JAHWJK010000101.1:0-1154 GCA_019348445.1 Actinomycetota bacterium
GCGAAACCCGCCGACACCTCTCATCACTACGGACACGCGAAGGCCGAGAACCTGATGGTCTTCGTCCAGACGCTCATCCTCGGCGCCGTCGTCGTGTGGGTTGCCGTCGGCGCGGTCGGCGAGCTGTCGGGCACCGGGGACGACGTCGATGCACCGTGGTATTCGTTCGCCGTTCTCGGAGCGTCCGCTGTGATCGACGCGATCCGCGTCCGTGCGCTCGTGTCCGCGGCCCGCGCCAGCGGATCGGATGCGCTGCGCGCCGGTGCTCTGAACCTGGCGACAGACATCGGAACTGCCGTGGTCGCTCTCGTGAGTCTGGCGTTGGTGCGGGCCGGGATCGAGCGCGCCGATGCGGTCGGCGCGATCCTCGTTGCGATCGCGGTCGCGGCCGCCGCGTACCGGCTTGGAAAGGTTTCGGTAGACGTTTTGATGGATCGTGCTCCCGAAGCCCCATTACACGCGATCTCGGAGGCTGCCTCACGTGCCGACGGCGTGACGGAAACACGTCGTGTGCGCGTGCGAGGAACGAGTGAGCAGCTGTTCGCGGATGTCACCGTCGCCGCAGGACGAACGACTTCTCTCGAGCGCGCACACGAGATCGCTGAAGACGTCGAACGAGAGATCGGGTTGGTCGCTCCGGGGACCGACGTCGTCGTCCACGTAGAACCGATCTCCGAGACATCGGGGCTCGTCGAACGCGTCCAGGCGGCCGCCAGCCGCGCGCGCGGAGTCCACGAGGTCCACAACGTTCTGATCCACGCGTTCGACGAATCCGGTCGTTCGAAACTGCACGTGACGCTGCACGCGAAGGTCGGCGCGCGTCTGTCTCTGCAAGAAGCTCACGAGCTCGCGGACGAGGTCGAGGCGCAGGTTGCTCGCGAGCTGGCTCACCAGGACGTCCGAGTCGACGCGCACATCGAGCCTCTACCGACGACCGCTCCCGGATCCGACGTCACGACCGATCGACAGGATCTCGTCGATGACATCCGCCGCTTGGCGTTAGACGAGCCCGACGTCCTCGACTGTCACGAAGTGCTGCTCACCTCGAGCGGACCTGAGATCTCGGTAGTTGCACACGTCGATGGGCGTGGTGACCTCCCGCTCACGCGGATGCACGATGCGTCCGAGCGCATCGAGAAAGCGATACACGCCGC
>JAHWJK010000101.1:1254-3316 GCA_019348445.1 Actinomycetota bacterium
AGATGGCGACCATGATGGAGGCAGATACCACCGGGCGTGTGTCCCGGCGTGTGCAGCACCGTGACGCTGTGTTGTCCGAACGTGATGGTGTCGCCGTCGCTCAAGGAGTTGTCGATCGCGACCGGATAGTCATCGCCCGGATGCGCGTGGACCGGCACGCCGAGGCGCTGTTTCAACTCGGGAAGAGCTTGCACGTGATCGAAATGTCCATGCGTTTGCACGATCCCGACGACGTTGGCACCGTCACAACCCGCAAGGATCGTTTCGGGCTCGAAACAGCCGTCGACCAACAGCGCGTCGTGCGTCTCGGGACACTCGAGAACGTAGACGTTGTTCTCCATCGTCCCGACTCCGATCTTTCTGACGATGAGGTCGCCGCCCTCGTAATGGTGCGTCACGCGGCGTCTCTCGCCTTCGCTTCGACCGACCCGGCGCGAACGGCAGTGCCCGAAGGCACGTCGTGCTTCACGAGAGCGAGGCCGTAGAACGAACCATCGGGGCCGTCGACCGCGCTGGTGACCGACCCGACGCGTGTCCCATCCACCAGGACGTCGACTCCACTACGCAATGGCTCCGTCGCCTCTAGTTGAACGAGCTTCCGGTTCACCTTGCCGCGGAAATGGATCTTCGCCATCGCTTCCTGCCCGGTGTAGCAACCCTTGTCGTAGTGGACCGCGACGGCGTCGACCCCGGCTTCCTGCGGAAAAGTCTTCGTATCCATCTCGCGGCCCCAGCGTGGGATCCCGTTCATGACCCGCAGCGCGTCGATCGTGGCTTCGTCGACCACGTGGGCTCCCGCGGACGTCAACTCTGCGATGGCGGCATCCACGTCGCTGCGGGCGACCCACAGATGGCGAGCCCGGACGCCCACCCAGCGCGCCTCCTGGACGATCGCATCGGCAGTGACGTCCGTGTCACCCGTCGTCAGGATCAACCCGAAATCGTCCGTCACATCGTCGATCTCGACCTGGGTTGCGAACACGTACTTGCGGATCGCATCCGGGAGGTCCGCGATGAGGTCGGGTTCGAAGTGGCACAGGATCGCGTCGTCGGTCGCGACGGCCTCGAAGAAGCCGACCATCCGCCCGTGCACGGTCAACATCGCAGCGTCGCGGCTGTCGCCGGGCGCGATGTCCTCGAATGCCTGCGTCGTTATCTGGTGGAGGTACCACGCACGCTGGGGGCCGGTAAGGCGCAGCTTGCCGCGGTCGGACCGGTCGGCCACCAGGAAGGAGTCGTTCATGACTCCATTCTCTTACGGGGTTCGCACTATCCTCCCGCGGGTGAATTTCGAACTCCCAGAAGAGCTCCAGATGTTCCGGGAGTCGGCGCGAGAGTTCGCCCGGCGCGAGGTCGCACCCCTGGTGGAAGAGGCCGAACGGACCGAACGGACACCACGAGACCTCTTTTACAAGGCGGGCGCGGCGGGTTTGTTGGGTATCCGCTATCCCGAGGAGTTGGGTGGTTCCGGAGCCTCGGTGCTGGCGGAAGTCATCCTGCGCGAGGAGCTCGGGTACGTGTGTTCCGGGATCGCCGCAGCGCTCTCGGTGTCGTCGCATCTCGGTACGTATCCGATCTATGCGTTCGGTAACGACGACCAGCGGAAGCGCTACCTGGTGCCGGCGCTGACCGGAGAGGTCGTGACCGCATTCGGCTTGACGGAACCGAACGCGGGGTCAGACGTCCGCGGCATCCAGGCGAAAGCGACGCGTCACGACGACGGGTGGGTGCTGAACGGAACGAAGACGTTCATCACGAACGCACCGATCGCGGATTTCGTCATCGTTGTTGCGTACACCGACCCCGGCGCAGGCATCGAGGGCATGGGTCTGTTCGTCGTCGAGACGAAGAACGAAGGCGTGTCGGTGAACCGCATCAAGAAGATGGGCAACCTCTCGTCCGAGATCGGTGAAGTCGTCCTTCAGGACGTGTTCGTCCCCGAAGACGCTTGCCTCGGCGGCGAGCGCGGTGCGTTCAAGAAGGTGATGAAGACCCTCAACATCGGCCGCGTCGTGGTGTCGGGTGGTGCGGTCGGCGTTGCACAAGCAGCGCTCGATGCGGC
>JAHWJK010000101.1:3416-5824 GCA_019348445.1 Actinomycetota bacterium
TACGGATACATGCGCGAATACGCGATCGAAAGGCACTACCGCGACGCGCGCTACTTCGCGATAGTCGAGGGAACCCAGGAGATCCACCAGAGAGTGATCGCTCGAGAACTAGGTCTGTAGTTCGACTACGCGGCCGCTTGTGACGCCTCTCGGAAGAACTTCTCTATGGTCCGGATGGTTCGCTCCGGGAACTCGACCTGAGGAACGTGCCCACAGTCTCCCCACACCTTGACGGTTGCGTTCGGCAGGTGCCTGCGGATCTTGTGGCCGAAGCGGTGCGTGATCAATGTGTCTCGCCGCCCGTAGATGAATAACGCCGGCGCCTCCATGAATGAAAGGCGGTTCCAGAATCCTTTTTCGCCCGCGGGTTCATCGAGGTAGATGTTGCGAAGAGCTCGCGAGAATGCGATCCGTGCTCTCGGGCTCTTCCAGACATCGAGGAATTCGTCGATCGCAGCTTCGTACCATTCGTTGTCGACACAGGTCGGATCGCCGAAGAGGTGTCGCATACCGTCCTTCATCCGCTTCCGCGGTAACCGTCCGGCAAGCAAGCTGAGCTCAGGGCGCATCAGCCGCGCGAGTAATAACCCCGGCCGGTAACTGAACGCCGCTGCAGGGCACAGACAAGCGAGCGCCTCGACGCGTTCGGGGGCTCGCATCGCAACTTCCATCGAGATCCGTCCCCCCATCGAATTCCCGACGAGGAACGTCCGATCGATCTCGAGTTCGTCCAGCAGCGCAGTCACGTACCCGGAGAACCACGGGGCGTCGTAGCGCCCCATCGGCTTCGACGAAGCACCGAAACCCGGCAGGTCGATCGCGACGACGCGGTGGTTGCGGGCGAGACCGCCGACGATCGTGAGGAACGATGCTTTGGTCGCGCCGAGCCCGTGGATCAGCACGACCGGCGGAGCGGCGGCGTCGCCTGCGACCAGCGTCGATATCGATGCCCCCTTAACGGCGATGTCTTCGAGGGTGTAGCGGGTGCCTCCGCCGTCCGGGCGGCTGAACGACGGCTCGAAGTGCAGCGATTTTTCGATGCTTCCGCGGATCGACAGCTTGCGCGACGCAAAGGCGTCGATGCCCGACAACCGACCGGCCTCCATCTCGAGCCACGTCTTGGGGCTCGCGGTGATCTCGACGTCGGCAGGCATGCCGTTCGCGGTCTCGACGCGACAACTGTCCCCGGCGATGACGACATCGCGCTCTACGTTTCCGATGTGGAGACGGAACCGCGCGTTGAGGCCGTTATCGCGGCCGGTGAAGCGTGACGGAAGGTCCTCGATCGAGTCGAGAACCTCGTTCCCCCGCACGGTTCGAATAGTAAGCCGGTGTCGCGTGTATGTGACGCATTAGCAAAGCTCGACTCGGCGTCGGCCTTAGTCGAGAAGTCTGGCCGCGATCGTTTTTCGCTGGGTCGATCCGAACCCCTCGAAGGAATCGATCCACTGCGCGCGCTTGTAGAACCGGTGGAGGACGTGCTCCCACGTGAAGCCGATGCCGCCGTGAACCTGGATCGAGCGCTCGCACGCCGCCACCGCGGCTTCCGCAGCGGCCGACTTCGCCGCAGCGACCGCAACGGACGCTTGCTCGTCGCCCTCGGCAACGCACCATGCGGCCCAGTACGCGAGTGAGCGCGCCAGCTCGGTTTCCATGTAGATGTTCGATACCTGATGCGAAACCGCTTGGTAGGCGCCGATCGGCTTGTCGAATTGTTTCCGTTCGGTCGAGTGTCCGATCGCGAGTTCGAGTGCACGTTGCGCGATCCCGACAGCTTCGAGGGACAGCGATGCTAATCCGCGAAGCCTGATCTTCTCGAGGACTTCCGAGCTATTGGTTTCGTCGACGAGCAGCTGCGCTTCGACACCGTCGAGCGAGAGACGGGCGAGGCGGCGTGTCGTGTCGACCGTCACGGCAGGAGACACGATGCCATCGGTGACGTCCACGAGGAAGAGGGCGACGCCGTCGGGCGTGCGGGCAACCACGACCGCGTACCCGCCCACCTGCGCATCCGGAACCAGGTGCTTCTCGCCGCTGAGCCGCCACGAGCCATTCGTCTTCTCGGCTTTCGTCCCGACGTTCTCGAGGTCGTAGAACGACGACGGTCCCGATGGTTCGGCATAAGCGAACGTCGCGGGCGCGTCTCCGCCGAGCACTCGGGGGAGGTTGTCGTCGTCAACGAGAGCGGGAAGCGCAAGGCCGACCGTCGCGAAGTAGGGGCCGGGATACAGCGCGTATCCCATCTCCTCGAATAGAACGGCTTCCTCGAGGAACCCGAAGCCTGCCCCACCTTTGTCCTCGGGAACCGAGAGCCCGATCCAGCCAAGCTCGGCGACCTGCGGCCACAACTCTGGATCCCATCCCACATCCGACTGCGCGAGCTCCGCAACGCGCTCCGGCGACGACTT
>JAHWJK010000022.1:0-4764 GCA_019348445.1 Actinomycetota bacterium
GAACCGCTGTGCAGGGATTTGCAGTCCCTTGCCTAAACCACTCGGCCACGCCGCCAGGACCTCTTGTCGAGGATAACCTTCGCTTTTTTCCGCTACCGCGAACGGAGGAACACGTGACCGCGCTCGCTCATTCCATCAGCAGAGGACGCTCGAAGAACACGTCACTGGCCCTCGACATCGGGCTCGTAGTGACGGGAACGGCCTTCATCTATCTGATGACGCAGGTGAAGATCTCGCTGCTCCCCTTCTCGCCCGTCCCGATCACATTGCAGACCCTCGCGGTTCTTACCGTCGGCGGCGCGCTCGGGTGGCTACGCGGCGGCGCGTCGATCGTCCTCTACTGGGCTCTCGCCCTCGTCGGAACCCCAAACGTTTCCGCAACGGGCGTGACCGGACCAGAGCTCTTCTACGCGTCGTCGCCCACGGGCGGTTACCTCGTCGGGTGGTTCTTCGCCGCAGTTCTCGTCGGGTGGCTGTGCGAGAAGGGGTGGGATCGGTCGTTCCGAAGCTCGATCTCGGCCATGCTCCTGGGCTCCATCGTCATCTACCTCGTTGGGGTTCCGTGGCTGGCGAACGCTTACGGGTTGGACGCCGCGACCGCGCTGGAGAAAGGGCTGTATCCGTTCGTCGTCGGCGACGTGATCAAGCTCCTCGTCGCGGCTGGTCTTCTTCCGGCGGCATGGAGGTTGCTCGGCAGAAAGAGCTAGGCGTCCTCTCGCAGCGCACGGAGTACGGGTATCCCGAACCACAGCGCGAGGAACATCGCGGCGGCCGCCGCGGTCGCGACGATCGACAGCGCGCTGTTGTAGAGGAAATCCGTGATGAGAAAGACGACACCGGTCATCGCGAGCGCGAGGAAAACCGTACCGGTGATCGCGTAACGGTTCGAGACCTTGAGCATGTGCTCCTTATCGCCGGTGCGCCACCGAAGACGGTGATAGGTCGTCGGCGCGATGAGAAAAGCGGTGGCTATCGCCGTGCATAGGAACGAGGCGAAGTACACGTTCCTCTGCAGCGACGTCACCTCAGCGAAGCGTTGGCTGAACGGAACGACCAGGAGAAAGGCGAACATCACCTGGATCCCGGGAAGAACGACGCGGAGCTCGTTGAGTAACTCGATCAGCTCGCGGTCCTGCTTGCTCTCGGTCATGTGCCCATAATCCCCACCTGCAAGCAATCCAAACGGCTTACCGCCGCGTGGCACGACCCCATTCGACGAGCTCGTCTGCGGACATGTAGTTCAGTATTCGCTGGCGCGGTATACCGACCGAAAGCGCGGCGGACAACCCGATGTCTACGTACGTGAGCTCGTGGTTGTAGTGCGCGTCGGTACCGATCGAGATGCGGACCCCGGCATCGCGAGCTAGTTCCAGAAGATCGCGGTTGAGATCCTGCCGGTTCGGATGGGCGTCGATCTCCACCGCCTTGTCGAGTTCCGCGGCCGCCTCGAACACTTTCGGCCACTCGGCCACCAGGCCGAGACGGAAGTTCCATTGGCGTCCGCGGGGGTGACCGAGAACGTTGACGTCAGGGTTGCGAATGCCCGCGAGGTAACGGTCCGTCTGGTCCTCTTTCTTACGAAGCTGCGAGTGGAAGGAACCGAGGACGAGGTCGAGCGGCTCGAGCGATCCGGGTTCCATGTCGCCGGCGCCCGCCGGCGACAGGTTCATCTCCAGAGACTTCAGTACGCGGAAGTCGATCGCTTCGCTCTCGAAGTACGCGTTCAGACCGTCGATCTCGGCCCCCTGCTCCGCCAACCGTTCTTCGTTCATCCCTCCGGCTATGTGAAGCCCCTTGGAGTGGTCGGTCATCGCGACGTACGAGTAGCCGAGATCGAGGGCGTGCATCGCCATCTCCTGGATCGTCAAAGACCCATCGCTGTAGACGCTGTGCATCTGGAGGTCGCCTTGGAGATCCGTCCGCCACTCCGGCGACCCGGCGACGCGCTCCTTGGCCTGCGCGAACGTTTGGAAGTCCCGGCGGAGGTCGCTCTGCGGTTCGAGGTCGTCGGTAGGTGGGGCATCCAGCCAGCCGTGGATCAAGCGCGCGACCCACGGCCCGACCGCGGACAGCTCGGTCAAACTTCGATCCTCGTCGGATACGAGATCGGCAACTTCCGTCGGCCACGCAAGCGCATGACGCGACGCGCGCCGCGCCGCCTTCTGCTTGTTGCCTTCGTGCTCATCGGAGGCTCGCGCCAGCAGCTCGGCGATCTCGATATTCCGCAGCACAAGGTGAATGTAGGCGACTCTCGGTTAGGTTGCGCGCGTGCGCATCGCAGCAGTGGGCGTCGCTGTTTTCGTGATGGCGGCGTGCGGCCCCGACTCGACGACGGACGCTGATGCATCCAGAAAGGAATGCGAGGCCACGGTGCACGTCTTCCTCGAGCTAGACGCGAACGAACAACGACAGCGTTTGATCGGCCAAGTGATATCCGACGCTCCGTCGGTCCTGCGATCGAAGTTTCATTCGAGTCTCGAGGCGTACCGGGAGTTCAAGACCCTCTACAAGGAGCATCCGAAGATCTACGAGGCGAAAAGACCGTCGGACTTTCCCGCACGTTACGAGGTCACACTCGTTTCTAACCAGTCATTCGACGTGTTCGAGCGAACGCTGGCCGGGGTTACGACCGGGATCGACCGTCTGGTTCCCGGCGGCTGCGCCTCGCCGGAGCCGACTTAGATGGCCCTGCCGTTCGGTCCGCCGATCCCTCCGATGCTCGCGAAGCTGCAGGAGGACATCCCGCACGGCGACGGCTGGCTGTACGAGCCGAAATGGGACGGCTTCCGAGCCATCGTCTTCCGCAACGAGAACGACGTTCAGATCATGAGCCGCGACAACAAGGCCCTCAACCGCTACTTCCCCGAGCTAGAGCGGACGCTGCTGGAGTCTGTGCCTCCCGACACCGTCGTCGACGGAGAGGTCGTGTTGTCGGACACGCGCGGTTTGGACTTCGATTCGCTGCAACTGCGGATCCATCCGGCCGCGTCTCGCGTCGAGATGCTGTCACGGCAGATACCGGCGAGTTTCGTCGCATTCGATCTTCTTGCATGCCGCGGCAAGGATCTCCGCGACGAGCCGCTCGGCGCGCGCTGCAGCGAACTATCTAAAGCGCTCCGCCATTCCGACGCGATCGAGGCCGACGCGACGAACAAGGACGTGATCGCAGCTCTGCATCCCGGCCCCCGCGTCGTGCTGACCCCGAACACTGCCGACGCCGCCGTGTGCGCTAGGTGGTTCGACGAGTGGGAGGCGATCGGACTCGATGGCGTCATCGCCAAGCGTCTCGACCTTCCATACGTCCCGAAGGAACGCGTGATGGTCAAGGTCAAGCACCGGCGCACCGCGGACTGCGTCGTCGGCGGCTACCGGCTGAATAAGACCGGCGATGGGATCGGGTCTCTCCTCCTGGGCCTCTACGACGACGGCGTCCTGCACTACGTCGGCCACACCTCGTCGTTCAAGGCCGCTCAGCGTCGCGAGCTGCTGGCCGAGCTCAAGCAGTACGAAGGAGGCCACAGCTTCGGAGGAGGCCGGTCGCCGGGGGGGCCGAGCCGCTGGGCGCAAGGTCGCGACACCGACTGGGTCCCGCTCGAGCCCGTGCTCGTCTGCGAGGTGTCCTACGACTTCTTACAGGGAGATCGTTTCCGGCATGCCGCGACGTTCGTGCGATGGCGCGACGACAAGAAGCCCGAGGATTGTTTGTTCGATCAGCTCCCCCGACGGCGTTAGATCTCAGGCGCGCGCGTTCGGATCCGGTTGCCTGCGTTTGCTTGGCTGAACGCGCGGGGGCTCGCGATCGCCTTTCGGGAAGTGCGGAGGCCACGGTGCGTCCCCGACACCTCCTGCTTCATCGCGATCGGCCAGTTCCAGTAGCCGATCGAGCGTGCATATCGCCTCATCGATGCCCTCGTACGGGTCGCCGGCGGCGAACCGATCCGGGACGGTCTCCAGCGTGAACCGTTCGGGCTCCAAACCGTCGATCTCGTCCCACGACACCGGGCACGAGACACGGCCATCGGCGGTCGGCCGGACCGAATACACCGAGGCGATCGTTCTGTCGCGAGCGTTCTGGTTGTAATCGACGAAGACACCGCGGCGTTCTTCCTTCCACCACGCCGTCGTAGCAACGCCGTCGGACCTCCGCTCGACCTCCCGCGCCAGAGCCAGGGCCGCGCGGCGCACCATGGTGAAGGACCAGTTCGGCTCGATGCGGATGTAGATGTGCATCCCTCTCTTACCCGAGGTCTTCGGCCACCCGACGAGTTCGAGATCGTCGAGCGCCTCCTTGACGATGCCGGCGACGGCACACACGTCTGTGAACGGGATGTTCGGCGTGGGGTCGAGGTCGACGCGGAGTTCGTCGGGATGGTCGACGTCGTTACGCCGAACCGGCCACGGGTTCAGATCGATGCAACCGGCATTGACCGCCCACGCGACGTGAGCGGCGTCGGCACCGACGAGCATGTCGGCACGTCTCCCGCTCGGGAACGTGATCGTGGTGCTTTGAAGCCATTCGGGACGCCCTTTTTCCGATACGCGCTTCTGATAGAACGCGTCGTCGGGGGCATCGACACCGTTGGGCCAGCGGTACATCGTCATCGGTCGCTCTCGGCAGCCGAGCATGACGCCCGGCATCACGGAGAGGTAGTACTCGACGAGTTGCATCTTCGTGGTGCCCGTGGCGGGGAAGAAGACCTTGTCGGGATTGGTGATCTTCACCTCGACGCCGTCGACGTCGATCAGTTCGAACTTGGCGGGCAT
>JAHWJK010000022.1:4864-13435 GCA_019348445.1 Actinomycetota bacterium
TACGGCTTACCTAGAACCTGCTGCGCGACGTTGTACACGGGGATGCCTTCGGGCGTCTTGCCCTCGAAGCTTCCGGCGTGCGCATGACCGTGGACGACCAGGTCCGCTCCCCCGCGGTCGACGGCTTGTCCGAGCAGGTAGCTCCCCAGCCACGGGTAGATCTCGAGCTTCTCCCCGACCAACGTCTCCGGGACCGGCGAGTAATGGAGCAACGCGATCCTCACGTCGGTGTCGAGCGATCTAAGTGCTTCGAGGAAACCGTCCGCGATCTCCTGTGTATGCCGAACGAAGGCCTTCATCTCGGGCTCCCCGAAATCGGCCCCGCATGCCCCGAGGAATCCGCCACCGAACCCCTTCGCGCCCGCGATACCGATCGTCGTCCCGTCGATGTCGATCGTTGCAGCGTCGCGCTCGAGCATGCGTACACCTACTTCTTCGAGGATGTCGACGATCTTCTTGTTCTCGTCCGACTGGAAGTCGTGATTCCCGAGGACGCCGAACATCGGGATCGCGACACCTTCGACCTCGGAGGCGAATACCGCGGCCTCTTCCGCCGTGCCCCATCGGGTGTAGTCACCGGCGAATAGCAGCAGGTCGGCTTCGTCTCCCACGCGTTCGACCACCGACCGCAGCTCGTCGTGCGAGCCAACGCCGACGTGGATGTCTCCGACGGCCGCCACCCGAACGCTCATCTGTACACCTCGTTGTAGAGCCTGTGGATGATTTCGTCGGGAACGAGCAGGTCGCTCGACTGCGCGTAGATCAGGAGACTGAGAAGACGCTTCGTGCCGTGCCGGGCTCGGTCGACGAGATAGTCCCAGTCGATGTCATCCGACAGCAAGAGAGCCATCGCGTCATGCCAGTAGTGCGCGATCTCCTCGGCGTGCGCGACTACCTTCATGATGATGAGGTCCTCGCGCGGGACCAACCGCACGTCTTCGCCCTTGTAGGTGGCATCGACCGCTCGCTCGATCATCGCCTCGTCGAGGTAGAAGTCGCCTTCGGCCCGGAAGATGACGTCGCACAAGACGTCCTTCTTCGCAGCCTTGTAGAGCCACTCGGGCTCTTTCTTCTCGGTCTCGAACCCGTCCTCGGCGAGCGCATCGAGTGCCCGATCCTTGTCTTCGGGCCGGACAAAGAGGTCGAGGTCCTGTGTCGCCCGCGGTCGTCCGTAGACGGCGGACGGGATCCCTCCGATGAGGACGAACGGGATGTCTCGCTCCTTAAGAGCATCCTGCGCGTCCGCCAGCACCGCCAGGAGGGTCGGCTCGTCGATCTCGGACTTCTCGAACTTGTCTTCGCTCATGGCTCCTTCGCGGTTACCCGCCCGCGACGGCGCCGAAACGACGCCCGGTATGTCCGGGTACGGCGCGATACGCCACCCGCGATCGTCTAAAGAGCGCTCGTCGTGGTGCCGACTTTGCTCAAGAACGCGGGCATTATCGGTTGGACTCCAGGAACGGGGGCGGATGCACGGGCTGTGGGAACGGCTGAGCGGCAAGCTCAGCACCGTCGGGAAATACGCGATCTTGAGCGCCATCCCGATCGTCATCTTCGGGATGCTCCTGTCGTACCTGCTAAACGATTTCGTCTATCGGCGGACGCTCGCGACTGCCGAGGACCAGGCGGAACTCGTCGCGGGGCTCGGCCCGGTGCAAGACGTCCGCGCCCGCGACATCACGAACGGCGAGAGGAGCCTGCGGTGGCACTCGCTCGTCGCGGACCTGGAGGACACGTCGCTCGGCGCGCAGGGCTCGACCGTGAAGGTGTGGGATTCGGATCTACAGATCGTGTTCTCCAGCGACTCGAGCATCGTGGGGCATACGTCGTTTAACCCAGAGCATCTCCACGAAGGTCTCCGTGGCGAGACGAAGGCGTACACGTCGGAGCCCGCGGCCGATGGTGACGAAGACATCCTGTCCGTCGTGACACCTGTCCGACCGTCGGCGAGTGAAGACCCGATCGGCGTTCTCGAGATCTCGGTTCCGTACGCGCCTCTCGCACGCGCGGTCAAGCGTGACTTCAGGATCTTCTATGTCGTCTTGGTGATCGGCCTCAATCTCCTTTACGTCGCTCTGTTCGGCGTCATGATGCGAGCGTCGCGGCGTCTTCGCGAAAGGGCCGAGGAGCAGGAGCACCTCGCGCTGCATGACGTGCTCACGGGACTGGCGAACCGCGCGCTGTTCAGAGACCGCGTGAAACAAGCCTTGCGCGTCGCGGAACGAGAGCAGCAGACGGTCGCCGTTCTGTTGATGGACCTCGACCGCTTCAAGGAGATCAACGACACCCTCGGACATCACCACGGCGACATCGTCTTGCAAGAGACCGCCCGCCGCCTGCAAGCGACGTTGCGCGAGACCGACACGATCGCAAGGCTCGGAGGCGACGAGTTCGCGATGGTCCTCCCCCACGTCCCCGACCCCGCGGCCGTTGTATTGGTCGCCGACAAGATCCGCGCCGCTCTGCGCGTCCCGTTCATCGTTCAAGGGTTGTCGTTGGACGTCCGCGCGAGCATCGGCGTCGCATTCTTCCCCGGCCACGGAAAAGACGTCGACACCCTGATTCAGCGGGCAGACGTGGCGATGTATCTGGCGAAGACCGCGCAGAGCGGGTGCGAGATCTACGCCGTCGAGAAAGACCAGTACAGCCCGAGTCGGCTCGCTCTCGTGGGTGAGCTTCGCAACGCTATCGAACACGATGAATTCGTCGTTCACTACCAACCGAAGGTCGACCTGAAGACCGGTGAAGTGAAGGGCGTCGAGGCACTGTTGCGGTGGGAGCATCCGCTCCGCAAGCTCATCCCACCAGACGAGTTCATCCCTCTGGCGGAGCACACCGGGTTGATCGAACCGTTGACGAGCTACGTGCTGAACCAATCGCTCCGCCAGGTTTCGGAATGGCGCGAGGACGGCCTCGACCTGAAAGTCGCGGTCAACCTGTCGACGCGCAGCCTCCTGAACGCACAGTTCCCGGATGAGGTCTCGAAGGCCTTGAAGAAGTGGCGGATACCGCCGTCATCCCTACAGTTAGAGATCACCGAGCACACGATCCTGGCCGATCCCGCCCGGGCCGCCGGGGTCCTGGCCACGTTGTCGAACATGGGCGTGGAGCTGTCGATCGACGACTTCGGGACGGGCTACTCGTCGTTCGTGCAGCTGCGCCGGCTGCCGTTGACGGAGCTAAAGATCGACAAGTCCTTCGTCATGAACATGAACGTCGACGAGAACGACGCAGTCATCGTCAGATCCCTGATCGAACTCGGCAGGAATCTCGGGCTTCAGGTCGTCGCCGAGGGTGTCGAAAGCGAGCAGATCCGGGACGACCTCACGAAGCTCGGCTGCGACTTCGCCCAGGGATTCTTCACGAGCCGCCCGATGCCGGCCGATCAACTGGTCCGGTGGCTGAACGTGATGTCTCAGCCGTCGGTGAACTAGGAGAGTCTTCTCTAGCCGTCGTGTGGCTCCTCGGTCCCGCCGGCACTACCGCCTTCGTCGGCCTGGCGGTCGAACTCGTCGGTCTCGTCGCCCGACAGTGCAGGCTCGGTCGGTTCGTCGACGGACACGTTGCCGGGTCCTTCGGTCGGATCGTTCTGGTCCCCTGGTCGCTTCTCGGTCACAACAGGTCCTTTCGCTAGCGGTCGAGATCCCACCTTAGAACTTTCGTCGCCGTGGGTCGCGCTGAGCACGACCGAGGATGCGCAAGATCTATGACGGACCTCGCAGCAGGGCATGGCACCGCACCGGGAACGTCGTCGGAATGGCTCCAGCATCGAGAGCGGCTCGGGCTCTCGCCCGCGACAAGTTGAGTTCGGTCCAGCCCTGGTCGTCGCGAGTTCCGCGATCGGTCACGATGCGAGTCACGACGCAGTCACGTATCTCTTCCGGAAGCTCCACGAGGACGGGGATCGCATCCTCGCTCAACGAGGCGAGGTAGGAGGCGTCGATCGAGCCGGTCGCGTGGTAGCGCGCCACGTTGCGTTCGGCTATCAACGCATCGGGATTCGCGATCGTGAACACGAGTAGTCCCGCGGCCGTCAGTAGTGCCGCCGCGCGCGGGAGCCATCCCGCCCTCCACGTCACACCGGCCGCGATGACGAAAGCGAATATGCACGCCAACCACGCGATCGCGGCGTACACCGAAACGCGCAACCGAGTAAGTCCGTAGACGTCTTCGTAGATACCGAGTCGGTACCACGCCGACGACAGCACGACGAGCGTCAGCAGGCACAGCATGCCGAGCGTTGCCTGAGCCAACCGACGCTCAGTGGCGTCTTTCGGCCGCGCCACGTGGATCGTGACCGCAACCACGATCAAGACGAGCGCTGCGACGGCGAGGAGTTGGAAGAAACCCTGACGCGCGTATTCGGCGTAGGTCAGCCCCGGGGTCAACTCAACGTGATGACGCCCGCCGAACAGAACGGTCATCTGCACTGCAACGAAGCTCGCGAACAACAGGTCGAGGATCGCTATGGGCACGACCCATTCGACCGGCTTCCGAACGGCCTCTTCTCCGGGAGCGCTTCCCCATCCACTGCCACCGAACGCGTCCGACGGCGACGCGAATGATGGTCTCGCGAGGATGAAACCGCCGGCAACAACGGTGACGAGTCCGAAGAGCGCCAGCCGGAGCCACACCCGGCCCACCTCGACGTCCGGTACGAACACGTCCGTCGCGAGGCGTGCGAACGCAGCATCGGCAGAGACGAACAGGGTGCCAAAAACGGCCAGCAGAACGACGGTCAACCCGCCCGTTCTGGCGAGCGTCCCGAGATTCTCGGTGTCCCGGCGCTTAACCCCCTCTATGACCGGACGCGCGACGCCTGCAGGGACCCGCACCATCATCCGAACAACGGTCAGCGGAGCAGCGGCGAGGCGGCGCCACGTCTTCCCCTCGGTCACGGCGAAAGAGGCGACGCCGGCGGCCGCAAGCAGATCTACCGCGACCACCCACTCGGCGGTACGGATCACCGCCGCGAACGCGAGCGCGAGGGCAGCGGTCCCGAACACCGCTTCATGCCGCGATACGTCACGATCGGCGATCACGACGGTGATCGCGACCGCAACGGCCACCAGGAACAGCGAGAGACCGATACGGGATCCCGGAAGGATCGTCGCAGCCAGCAGGCCTGCACCCGTTACCGCCCAAGCAGCACGCGCCGGTATCTGCTCGCGCCGGCCGGCGTCTATCGGGGTAGCGTCACTACCATCCGGCATCCATGACCTCCCTCGTGCTCGTCTCTGTTCTCGGCGCGGATGTCGCCGCCGTGCAGTTCGACGATCCAGCGGGCGATCGAAAGTCCGAGTCCCGTTCCGCCTTCGTTCGATGAGCGCGCGTGGTCGGACCGGTAGAAACGTTCGAAGATACGCGTTGCCTCTTCTTCGTTGATACCCGGGCCCTCGTCTCTAACTTCGATGCGAACGGAACCGTCGTCGGCGCGCGCCGCGACCTGGATCGTCCCGCCGTCCGGCGAGTGCCTCATCGCGTTGTCCAGGAGATTCGCGAGTACCTGATGCACCCGTTCCACGTCTGCTTCGAACGCGAGCGATTCCGGTTCGACGGATACCTCGACGCGAACATGCTTGGCCTCGATGTGCGACTTGAAGTCGGTATCGCGAGCTGCTTCTTCCAACAGCGATCGCGCCTCCACCGGCTCCTTCTGGAGAGGAACGGCTCCAGACTCGAGGCGCGACAGATCGAGCAGTTGCGACACGAGCCTGCTGAGACGCTCGACCTGTCGCAACATCGTGTGCAACGTCTGCCGGTCCGGCGGCTCGACCCCGTCGACGAGGTTCTCCAGAACCACCTGAAGGGCACTGATCGGTGTCCGTAACTCGTGCGAGACGTTCGCGACGAGGTCCCTGCGCATGCGGTCCACCTCGTGCAGATCGGCCGCCATCCGATTGAAAGCGGCGGCAAGCTGACCGACCTCGTCACGCGACGTCGCCGTGACTCGACGGCTGTAATCGCCCTTCGCCATCGCCGATGCGGCGGCGGCCATCTCTCGCAGCGGAGACGTCATGCCGCGGGCGAGGAACTGCACCATCGCTAGCGCCACGGCTGCTGCGGCCACGGCCGCCACCCAGTCGTAAAGGCCGAACTTGGGCCCGACCGAATGTACGACCAGTGTCACCGCTACGGCGGCAACGATCACGAGCCCGAGCTTGGTTTTGATCGATCTGATGCGATCGAGCGGCCTCATCGCGGCGGGTTCATCGCGTAGCCGACGCCGTGAACGGTACGGATCACGTCCGCACCTAGTTTCTTTCTCAATGCCCCGACGTGAGAGTCAACGGTGCGGCCTTCGAACGCGTCCTCGTATCCCCACACGTCGGATAAGAGGTGGTCTCTCGTGTGGACCATGTTCGGGTGCGACGCGAGTTTGAACAGCAGGTCGAATTCGATCGGAGTCAGATGGACGGGGTTGCCGCCGCGACTCACCTCGCGCGTCCCCGGATCGATACGGAGATCGCCGAGCTGGATCGGCATTCCACCCGGCCCCGGAACGCGTTGGGCTCTCCTGAGGATCGCCTGGACGCGCGCGACGAGCTCGCGCACGCTGAACGGCTTCGTCATGTAGTCGTCGGCTCCCACACCGAGCCCGACGAGGACATCCGTCTCGGTGTCCCTCGCAGTGAGCATCAGGACGGGCACGTGCCGGTCACGCTGGATCCGGCGACAAACCTCGAGTCCGTCGAAGCCGGGGAGCATCAGATCGAGGATGACGAGGTCGGGTCGCGTCCGCTCGCACAGTTCTACGCCGGACGGCCCGTCTCCCGCGACCTCTACGGTGAATCCTTCTTTCCCCAACCGCGCCGCGATAGACGACGCGATCGTTTGCTCATCTTCGATGACGGCGATCGTGTGGGAACGCACGGACCCAGTGTAGGAACGAACTGTAGGCAGGGACGGTGGAGAAATTGGAGATTTTGTAAAGGTGAGCGCAACCGAAGTGTCTCTCCCCCTGAGGGGCCGGGGCGGTGAGCCCGTCGACCTGTGGCGCACGTTCATCTCGCACGGTGTCGCTTCGTTGCCGCCTATGCGCGTCTCGGAAGACGACCGCACGTTCGAGGTCACGGTCGCGCTCCGGCGGGCGAAGCCTCGAACGGTCCTCGTCTCGGAGTCTCGCGGTATGGCTCGGCTCGAGGTACGAGGACGGGCACCGGGTCCGGATGCGGCGCAAGAGATAAAGGACAGCGTTGCCCACATCCTGCGGCTCCACGAGGATCTCTCCGGGTTCTACGAGCTCGCGCGTGGCGACGACGCGCTTTCCTGGGTGACTTCGGGCGCGGGGCGGATGATCAGGAGCGCGACCGTCTTCGAAGAAATCATCAAGACGATCTGCACCACGAACTGCGCGTGGTCCGCGACCAAACGGATGGTTCACGCCATCGTGGAGCATCTCGGCGAACCGGCCCCCGGCGCGCCTCCAGATGGTGCATGGGGGCGGGCGTTCCCGACTCCCGAAGCGATCGCGACTGCGGGAGACGGCTTCTTCAAGCAGGTCGCGCGTGCCGGCTACCGCGGCCCGTACTTCATGGCCATAGCTCGCGACGTCGCCGATGGATCAGTCGATCTTGAGCGGCTCGCTACCGACGACGAACTGAGCGACGATGAGATCGAGAAACGACTGCTCGCCCTGCCCGGCGTCGGCCCCTATGCCGCCGCGCACATCATGATGATGCTCGGACGGTACTCGCGGTTGATCCTCGACTCGTGGACGCGCCCTACCTACTTACGTGTGGCAGGCAAGAGATCCGCCACCGACGCGACGATAGTGAGGCGCTTCAAGCGCTACGGCAGATACGCAGGACTCGCGTTCTGGTTATTCGTAACCAGCGATTGGGCCGACGAGTGACCGAACGCGTGGAAAAGGATGGTCCGCTTCTTCGGTTCGTCGAGTTCGAACAGGAAGATCCGTTGCCACCGCCCTAGGAGCAACTCTCCGTCCGATATAGGAACGAGCTGCGAGGCCTGGCCCATGACCATCTGCGCGACGTGGGAGTGGCCGTTGCGGCGTTCGTTCGGAACGATGTTCTCGTTGCGTCGCGATTGGTCGTCGTGTGCGTAGTACGCCTCTGGCGGAAACAGCTCCTGGATCTTCGCCCCGATGTCTTCCAGGGCTCCCGCCTCCCACTCGTTGATGAGGATCGAGCACGTGGTGTGAGCGCAGAAGACCATCAGCGCGCCGTCGACGATGTCCGCCCGCGAGACGAAGTCCCGTGCGGCAGCGGTGAGGTCGACGCACGCCAACCGCTCTCGGGCTTCGACGTGCAACGTCTCCGGACGCGTCATGCGGAGACGGTAGCTAGGTCACGTCAGCAGTCCGCTGGCACATCGTCAAGATTTCGTAATAGGAAACGGGCCCCCGAAGGAGCCCGCTTCCGTGCCAGTAGGTCCAGGGAGAGGTTAGGACCTTCGTTCGTACAGCTTTTACTTTCCGCTCTTGCCACTATTCGCGTTGCTGCTCGCGGGCGACGTCGCTGCCGGACCGGGCGAACCTGCAGAGCCACTGTTTCCGGGAGAGGCCGCGGCACCCGCTCCGACGCCGAGTCCGGCGTTCGAGCTGCCGCC
>JAHWJK010000022.1:13535-16699 GCA_019348445.1 Actinomycetota bacterium
CGGCGTTGCCACCTGCGTTGGATCCGCCCGGGCTGGCCGGGGTGTTAGCGGAGTTACCGCCGGCGTTCGAGCTGCCGGAGTTGCCGCCGGCGTTCGAGCTGCCGGAGTTACCGCCGGCGTTCGAGTTACCCGAGTTCCCCGGCGCGCCTCCGCTGAGACCAGGAGCGTTACCGGAGTTCCCCGGAGGGCCACTCTTGTTGTGACCCGGGGCGCTCCCAGACTTGCCCGGTGCTTGATCCTTGTTGCGGCCCGGCGCGCTGCCCGATTTCCCGGGCCCTTCGTAGGCAGGCGGTGCAGTGGCCGTCGGGGTTGTCGCCGCGGGGGTCGTGTCGTTACCGGCACCACGGTCCGACGTCCCACCGTCGATGACCGGGCCGTGATCCGTCGTCGGACCCGCACCGACGCTGCCGGTCTCGGGGCCAGGATTGGCCGTCCCGGGACCGTTGCCATTGCCGTTTCCAGGATTGCCCGACCCGGGTCCATTGTTGCCGGCTCCGTTGTTGCCGGGGACCTTCACGTTGGGGCCATCGGCCGACGCGACGAGCGCCGAGTCCTCGGCTGCGAGCTCGGCCAGAGCGAGCGCCGACTCGCGAGGAGACAGAACCGTCGAGAGCGGCGCGGCACTGTCGTAAGCCCCTTCGTTGTGCAGGCGGCTCGCCAGCACGCGGTCGATCGGGGTCACCTTGCGGTGACGCTCTGCAACCTCCGGAGCATCCGACGTACCCGGCGACAGAACCGTGCCGCCCAGGATCAGAGCGATGGCGATCGTGCTCGCCGTTGCGCTGACCGCGACTGCGCCCATGCGCTTGAACAGAAGCTGGAGCTCCTGGATCTGACGCTGGATGCGGGCGACGAATGGAAACTTCGTGGCGATCGCAAGCGGCTCCGGCAGCGTCGAGACGAAGATCTCGACGAGCTCACCATCGAACTGAAGACCAGACTCCGCGCGGAGCACCTCGATCGCGTGATCCCGCCCGAAGCCCTGACGGTACGGGCGTGTGGACGTCATCGCGTCGTATGCCTCAGCGATACCGATGAGACGAGCAAACAGCGGGATATCCGCCCCACTCATGCCATCGGGGTAACCGGCGCCGTCCCACCGCTCGTGGTGGTGACGGATACCTGCGACTACCTTCTCGTTACCCGCCTTGAGGACCATCCGCGCTCCGAGAAGCACGTGCGCCTCGATCGCGTCGCGCTCTTCGATCGTCAGCTCACCGGTCTTACGGAGAACCTCGTCCGGGATCTGGATGTTGCCGATGTCGTGAAGTGCCGCGGCCGTCGTGAGGTCTGCGATCTCTTCGGCCGACAAGCCCATCGCCTCGGCGACCTTGCGAACGTGCTTCTCCACACGACGCGAATGACCGAGGGTGTAGGAGCTCTTGGCGTCAAGCGCTGCTGCGATGTCACGAACCGCCCGCATCTGCTCGTCCTGGGATGCGGTCGTGTTACCGAGGAAACGGCCGAACCTGTCGAAGCCGAGGACCGCCGTGTTCTCGATCAGCGCGCGCTCGGCGGCTTCACGACGGACCCAACTCCACAGCATCAGGTCGCCGAAGCTGAATCCTGCAGACTCCGGCTGCGTCGCCCACACTGCGGACCCGAGAATGATGGCCCCCGCCGTCAGGATGATCGAAAGGATCGTCGCGAGCAGCGGCCGTGGGTTCGGGTTGCCGAAGACGAAGGTCGCGAAGGCAACGAACGTCGGCGCGATCGCGACGCTCGCCGTGGCGATCGTCGACGTCACGAGCGACTGACGCACCGGCGCTTGTGCCGCTGCAGTGACCTTCTGCTCGACCTTCGCGACTGCCTCTTGCGACGCCGCGTAGAGGTCGTCGTCCTCGTGCCACTGAGGCTCGGCCTTGGCCGGCGCCTCCACCTGGAACGGGGCGAAATCGAGGACTGCCGCATCCGCAGGCGTGGCCGTGGTCGCTACCGGAGACAGCACCGTCTCCACCGAG
Source organism: Actinomycetota bacterium (assembly GCA_019348445.1). Taxonomy (GTDB): domain Bacteria; phylum Actinomycetota; class CADDZG01; order CADDZG01; family WHSQ01; genus JAHWJK01. Next base: position 15,497 of record JAHWJK010000022.1, read on the forward strand.
TCGGTGTCCGGTACCGCGAAGTACGCCCGCGCACGATCTGCCGTAGAGGCATCGATCATCGCGAGATGATTCGGGAACGCCTGGCCGTTCTCCTCGAGATACGCCAGGAGCTCTTGCGACGGAACGCCGAGCTCCTGCGCCACCGTGTAGATCCTGATCTTGTCCATGTCGGTCTCCCTGTTCTGGGACCGCCTGGGCTAGCGCGGACCCTCTCCCTATGACATGGACGTCGGCGCGGATCCCGCGGTCCCGAATAGCTCAGAGGGCCTACTTGGTATGCACTCCAGAAGAACTAGTCCCATAGGACCTCGGGACCGGTCCACCAAAAGGAAGAGGGGGCCGGTGCTCCGGCCCCCTCTTCCGCGTGATTCGCCCCTCGCTTACGGCTTCTTGCGAGCTCGAGCGATCAGGGCGCCTGCCCCGATCAGCTGGAGCCCAACCAGCACGTAAGCGATGATGCTTGCTCCGGTGAAGGGCAGTGCCCTGCCGCCCTTGCGCTCCGAAGCTCCTGCGACATCAGCGCCCGGATCGTCGTCGCCACCATCTTTGTCGATGATGTCGCCGAGGACGTCGGTGTCACAGGCCGCGATTCCGCCCGCTGGTATGGGGAGTCCGGCCATATCGGTGCCCTTCGGGCACTCCGGGCCCCCCGTGGGGGTCGAGTCGTCGCCGTTGCAGCTCTTTGCAGTTCCATCTGGCATGGGCAAGCCCGCGTGGTCGGTGCCAACCGGGCACAGCTTCGTGGCGTTAGACCCGGCGACACATCCGCCGGCCGCCCACAAGGTGTCGCCGTGTGTCTGGTGCGCCGGCCATGCGTTGACGCTGACGGTGATCACGACATACGGGTTCGTCTCCGATCCGGTGCGATGGCAGATCGTGACCTTGCCGTCGGGTCCGCTGCCGTTGCTGTGCTGCTTGTCGCACCAGCTCTGGTCGTGAGGCGGCGGGATCTGATGTCCGGCCATGTCGGAGCCGGCGGGACACAGCGAGCGTGTCTGGCCGCCACCCTTGGTCTTCGTGTTGTTGCACTTGGCCGCGTCGCCTGCGGGCATGGGCTGACCGGCCTTATCGGTGCCGGGCGGGCAGACGGGCTTGCTCCCACCGCCGCCACCAGGTGGCGTGTTCGACGTGCTGGGCTTGCCACAGTGGCCGTTGTTGTCGTCGTCGAAGTCGTCGTCGTTGCCACAGCCGTTGTTGCCGTCC
>JAHWJK010000102.1 GCA_019348445.1 Actinomycetota bacterium
CCCATGGACGACGAGGTATTCGTCGAGCCCGAAGTCGTTCCGCCTACCCGTGACCAGAGACAACACCGCCCGCGGGTCGCGGCGGATGTTCTTTAGCTTCCGCTGATCGGCGAGCGTCGCGATGACGACCTCGTCGCCATCGACGCCGACCCAGGCGAGTGTCACGTGCGGGGTTCCGTCTTCATCCAGAGTCGTGAAGTGAGCGATCGCATCGGACTCGAGGACGGCCCTTGCACTGTCCGGGATCATCCCTCCACCTCTTCGACGATGCGCCTCGTCTCTTCGACGTCTTTCTGCATCTGCTGGATGAGGTCGTGTGCGCTGTCGAACTTCTTCTCGTCCCGGAGACGCGACCACAGCTCGACCCTGAGCTCCGCGCCGTAGATGTCGACGTCGAGTCCGAGGAGATAGGCCTCGACCCGCGCAGGATGGACGTCCGGGTCGCCGCCGAAGGTCGGGTTCACGCCGATGTTCACCGCGGCCGGGTACCAGCCCCGGGGAGCGAGATCGCCGTCCTCGGGGGGCAACATCGTGGCGTCGCCGCCGACTCGCGCCCGGCCCGCGTAGACGCCGCGTGGCGGGTGTGCGAGCCCCGGAGGCAACGCAACGTTCGCGGTCGGGAAGCCGAGACTCTTGCCACGATCGTCTCCGTGCACCACGACACCATCGAGATCGAAGCGCCTTCCGAGCAATTCTGCGGCTGCGTCTAGATCGCCGCTCGCTATCAGCTTTCGGATACGACTGGAGGACACCGTCTCGTCGCCGGACCGCTCTAGCGTCATCCCAACGACGTCGAATCCCAGTGACGACCCCATCTCGGCCAATAGCTCGACATCGCCGGATGCTCCTTTCCCGAACCGCCAGTCCTCTCCGACCACAACCAAACGCGCGGCGAGGCCGGTCACGAGTACCTCCTCGACGAAACGCCCAGCGGGCCACTGAGACAGCTCTTCATCGAACGGCAGTACGGCGAGGATGTCTTGGCCGCGCTCCGCGAGAAGCTCGATCTTGCGCTCCGGGCTACAGAGCAGCGCGGGCATCTTTTCGGGACGCAGCGTCGCGGCGGGATGTCGGTCCCACGTCACGACGGCGGATGACGCGCGGCGGGCGTCCGCCTCCGCAATGGTGCGAGATATCAATACGCGATGACCCAGATGAACGCCGTCGAAGGTACCGATCGTTATGACGCAACCATCCGGTGGAGGTTGCAGGGTCTCGATCCCATAGAACGTCTTCATCGCAGACCCATCACTCGATCGGGCATCAACCGCTCACCCTTGAGCGTGTAAACGCCGAGGAGCGTTTGGTCGTTGGTAACGGCGACATGATCGCCCTCGTCGACGCCCGGGAGGCGCGCGCCAAAAAGGTTGAGCGGCCGGCCGTTCCTGACGAGTTTGGCCGCGTCGGGATCGACTTCGAACGCGTAGAGACCTTTCACAGTGTCGATCAGCGGGCGCACGTGCTCCCGAGCAACGTCGTCTAACGCGATCGCCTCCTCGAGCGTGAAACCTCCGGCTTCGGTGCGCACGAGCGACTTCATGTGAGCTCCCGATCCCAACACTTCACCGATGTCGTTTATGAGCGTTCGCACGTAAGTGCCGGCGGAGCATCGCACGTCGAGGGTCGCGGTCGCGCCATCGAACTCGACGACGCGCAGTTCGTAGATCGTCTGCGGCCGCGGCTTCCGCTCCACCTCTTTGCCCATCCGCGCCATCTTGTGAAGTCGTTGGCCCGCGACCCGGACTGCGGAGACCATCGGCGGGACCTGTTCGATATCACCTTCGAAATCCGCCACCGCTCGTTCGAGCTCCCTTCGACCGAACGTGATCGGCCGCTCTTCGATGACATCGCCCGACGCATCCTGTGTAGTGGTCGTCGCACCGAACGCGGCTACCGCTCGATACCGCTTCGGAGCGGCTTGCGCGTAGGAGAGGAACCTGGTGGCGCGGCCGATGCCGATCAACAGGACACCGGTCGCGTCGGGATCGAGGGTCCCTGCGTGGCCGACCTTCGTCGTGTCGAATAGCGACCGCACCCGATCGACGACGTCATGAGACGTCATCCCCGGCGGCTTGTCGATGACCAAGAGACCTTCCGTCACCGGTTCCGCAGGTCCTCCGCAAGAGCCTCGATCACTTCGTCGCGATCGTCCGTGGTGAAACCGGCAGCCAATTCATGCCCGCCGCCGCCGCGAGCGCGAGCGAATTCGGCGATGCCCGGACCTTTCGAGCGCAAACTGACCCTCCACCTGCCGTCCGGTTGCTCTTTGAAGAGGGCCGCGACGTCCACCGCTCGCGTCGCGCGGATGGTCTCGACCAGACGATCGGTTTCTTCGATCGAGACGCCGGTCTCGTCAAGGTCGGCCCGGGTGAGCCAGGAATAGACGAATCGCGCGTCTTCGACCAACTCCGCGCGTTCGAGGATGTGCCCGACGAGCTTCAGATATCCGAACGGCGCGGACTCGAACACATCGCGCGCGATGTCCGGAGCCGACACGTCGTATTCGAGCAGGTTCGCCGCGAGGCGAAGAGTCTGTGGGCGCGTGTTCGCGTAGGAGAACCGGCCGGTGTCGGTCACGATCCCCGTGTAGAGGCAGCTCGCGATATCGCGATCGAACTCGACGCCTGCGTCTCGCAGGAGGTCCGCGACCAACTCTGCAGTCGATGATGCGTTTGGTATCACGACATTGATCGTCCCGAAATCGTCGTTGCCGGGATGGTGGTCGACGTTGATGAGCGTCTGCGCCTTCCGCGCCAGTGGCTCGAGATCGCCGAGGCGATCGGCGGCACCGCAGTCGAGAGCGAGGAAGGTTTCCGTCTCGGGTAGGTCGTCGGGAAGCAGCAGGTTATCGACGCCCGAAAGAAACCCGAACGTGGCCAACGGTTCGGCTGATCTCCCGCTCCAACTCGCGTAGGTCTTCTTGCCCAGCTTCTGCAGGCCGAGTGCTGCCGCCAACAACGAGCCGAGGGCATCCCCGTCGGGATTGACGTGACATGCGATCGCGACCTCTGGCGCGGCGCGCAACGCTTCAACCGCTTCGTCCCATTGCGCGGCGTCGTGTCTCACTCTTCCTCCGTATGGATCTTCCGTAGCAGCTCTTCCAGGTGCTGTGCATCTTCGCTGCGGTGATCGAGCTCGAAAGCCAACTCCGGCAGATACTTCATCCTCACCTGTCTGCCGAGTTCGCCACGGAGGTAGGCCTTCGCACTGGCGAGGCCCTTCATCGTCTCCGTCTGTTCCTCGTCGGTGCCCAACACACTGACTAGGACGCGGGCATGACGAAGGTCCGGACTGATGCGAACGCGGGTGACCGTCGCGAAACCGACGCGCGGATCCTTCAGATCTTGGATGGCCTCGCCGAGCACTTGACGCGCCAACTTCTCCAAGCGTTCCATGCGTTGCGTCATAGCAAGTCGTCCATCGCGATCACCTCTACCGAGCGGTCGACGAGCTCGCCGCCGTCGATCGCCGCTCGGCCTATCTGCTTCTCGACCTCCTGAAGGACCTTCCTGCAGTGAGACGGCGACTCCGCAACGCAGCTGACGCCGAGCGCGGCTCGCTGCCACTTGTCCTGGAAGTCGACCTCCGCAATCGCGACGTTGAACTTCTTCTGAACGCTCATCGTCACCGCGCGCACGACCTGGCGCTTGTCTTTGAGCGATCCGCTATGTGCGATGAACAGGTCGTACCGTCCGATCCCTATAAACATCGCTGTTTTGTGCTAACAACCTGTACCGGTAGGGGGCCGTTTGTTAGCAGAGAACGGTTAGCGGGCTACTTCTTGTTCTTCGAACGCTTGGATCAGGTCGCCTTCCTTGATGTCCTGGAAGCCGGCGAGGCCGATACCGCACTCGAACCCGGCAGCGACCTCCCTCGCGTCGTCCTTGAACCGGCGCAGGGATTCGACCGTGGTTTCGTAGATGACGGTGCCATCACGCACGAGCCTCGCCTTCGCGTTCCTTCGGATGACGCCGTCCGTGACCATGCAACCGGCCACGACGCCGAGCCGGGGAACCCTGAACGTGGCGCGGACCTCCGCCTGTCCGAGCGACACCTCACGGATCTCGGGGCCGAGCAGACCCTTCGCGGCGTTCTCGATGTCCTGGACCGCTTGGTAGATGACGCGATAGGTGCGGATGTCGACGCCGGCTTCCTCCGCCATCGTCCTCGCCTGCGCGTTCGGCACGACGTTGAAGCCGATGATGATCGCGTTCGACGCTTGCGCGAGCGTCACGTCGTTCTCGGTGATCCCCCCGACGCCCGACCTCAGGATGTTGAGCTTCACGAGCGACTGATCCAGTTGGTTGAACTGATCCGCGAGCGCCTCGACGGAGCCCTGCACGTCGGCCTTCAGCAAGAGGTTGAGCTCGGGGATCTCGCCTTCGCGCGTCTGCGCCAGCAGCGCGACGAGCGACGTCCCGCGGGACGACACAAGCTCGGCGGTACGCCGGTGCTGTTCACGCTCGCTTGCTAGAGCCTTCGCTTCCTTCTCGTCTTCCAACGCCCGGAAGTCATCGCCGGCTTCCGGTACGGATTGCCATCCGAGGACCTGAACCGGCTGCCCCGGCAGAGCGCGCTCCACCTGTTCGCCTTTGTCGTCGATCATCGCCCGGACCCGGCCCCACGCGGCGCCCGACACGATCGCGTCGCCCTGGTACAGCGAACCTTTCTTCACGAGGACAGTGGCGACCGGACCGCGGCCCTTGTCGAGATGCGCCTCGATCACGACGCCGCGTCCCATCGCTTCCGGATTCGCCTTTAGATCCAACTCCACGTCGGTCGTCAGAACGATCGTCTCGAGCAAGGCGTCGAGGTTCGTCCGCTGTTTCGCCGACACGTCGACGAAGATCGTCTCGCCGCCCCACTCTTCCGGCATCAGGCCGCGGTCGGACAGCTGCTGACGAACCCGCGTCGGGTCGGCTTCAGGCTTGTCGACCTTGTTGACGGCGACGATGACCGGCACGCCGGCCGCTCGGGCGTGGTCGAGCGCTTCGACGGTCTGAGGCATCACCCCGTCGTCCGCTGCCACCACGAGGATCGCGATATCCGTGACCTGTGCGCCTCGCGCGCGCATCGCGGTGAACGCGGCGTGGCCGGGCGTGTCGATGAACGTGATGTCGCGTCCGTCCACATGGACCTGATAGGCGCCGATGTGCTGCGTGATGCCGCCTGCTTCTCCCCCGGCGACGTCGGCTTTGCGTATCGCGTCGAGGATCGCGGTCTTTCCGTGGTCGACGTGGCCCATGACCGTCACGACCGGAGGACGCGGAACGAGTTCGCCCTCTTCTTCATCGTCGTCGCCGAAGTCTTCTTCGACTTCTTCTTCCGCAGGATCGACGACCTGTACGGCGATACCGAGCTCGTCGGCTACGAGGACAACGGCCTCATCGCTCATCGACTGAGTGACGGACACCATCTCTCCGAGGCCCAGAAGGATCTTCACGATCTCTGCCGGCGCGCGATCGATCTTCTCCGCGAACTCTTTGACGGTGATGCCGCGGTGCACCTTGAGGAGGGTTGCCGCATCCTCCGCGGCGGCCTCGTCGGCCGCGACCGGAGCCGCGACCGGCTCGGGCGGAGACACCGTCTCGGGGCCGGGTGCGGGCGCCGGTGGTTCCGGTGCGGCAGCCGGTTTCG
>JAHWJK010000103.1 GCA_019348445.1 Actinomycetota bacterium
TGATGCTGAGAAGCGCGATCAAGAAGAGCGATCTCGGTCGACGGCTCCAGGTCATCTAACGACACCTACCTAACGGAGGCCCGGCCCCCCCACGAGGCGACCCACCACGCCCGCGGAGCCATCGACGCTGCCGCTCGCCTTGCACGCCACGAGGCATGCATCGACGAAGGCGCCGTAGGGGGTGCCGTCGGGAGAGATCTCGATGTCGATGAAGTCCAGGATCGGCGAGCAGCGGTTCGAGAAGTCGCAGCGGCCCTGATAGAGCGGGTCCGACGGCGGGTTGATCGTGGCGCTGTAGAAGATCGGGTTCTTCGACAACGCATCCTTGGTCATCGTGATGTAGCCGTTCCACTTCGTCTTGCTGTAATCCGCGCTGCTGCAGTCGGGGCGGCACTTCTTGAACGGCGAATTCGTCGTCCCCATGTACGCGATCGCGACCTTGCCGGGGTCGCCGACATCGAGGGTCGGCAACGTCACTTCGTTCACCTTCGGCGCCGCGACCATGAGCGGCTTGCTCCACGTGTTACCGCCGTCGGTCGAAGTCACCAGATAGAGCATCTGGCCCTCGGTCTCGTAGGCGTAGTAAAGGTTTCCCTTGTTGTCGACGGCCACCGAGGTGTCGGAGCCGAAGTACTCGGTCCCATTGGTGGCTACCTGCACCCGCTCCCACGTGGCCCCCTCGTCGTGACTGATGCCGAGCCACGGTTGGCCGCACCATTCCTTCGGAAGGTAGATCGTCCCGTCCTTGCCGACGACCCCGTGGCCGTTGAAGCCGCCACAATTGCGAGTCGCCTCCTGGCTCTGCAGGTTGCGTCCTTCGAACGGGCGCGTTCCCGTCGGCGACCACGTCACTCCCCCATCGAGGGATTTCGAACAAGACGTCCCGGTCCCGAAGTCGTTCCAGCAGTAATAGACGTTCTCCGGGTAGACGGGGTGCGGCACATCGAGGGCTGGAGGCCCACTGAACAACGTCTGGTGATCATTGATCGGACGGCCACACGCGAGCGGGTTGTCGGTCCACGACCGGCCGTTGTCGTCGCTGAAGCTGAGGTACGAACACGCGACGGTGAGGTCGATGTTGAAGACGCGTCCCGTCGCTTCGGAAACGTAGATATAGGGATCGAGGGTGAGTCGGTGTGTCTTGACTGCGCCGGCGAGCGTCGGCGACGTCATCTTCCAGCTCTTGCCCTTGTCGGTCGACCGGTAGACGTCCACACGCGTCACGCCGCCAGACGCGGTGTAGAAGATGTCGCCCTTCTTGTTGATGCCGAGCGTCGGCTCGATCGCATCGGCGCCGACCGGAAGCATGCGCCCGTTCGGAACGCGTCCGGAGTTGACGACCTTGCCGTTCGCCTTGTGGGCGACGCCTCGCGTTCCACCGTTCGAGCCGCCGGCGATCGCGATCGACCCGCTCGGTCCGGTGATCGCCGCGACGACGAGCCCGATGACTGCGGAGATGACAACGAAACGTTTGAGGGCGCCCACCTGAGAGAGGTTCTGCGGAGGCCCGCCTATCCCTTCCGACCCACGCGGTCCCGGAGCCCCCATCTCGTCACCGCCATCAGCGCCTCGATCACTATGCGACGGCTCATCTTCGAGCGCCCCCGGACCCGCTCGACGAAGGTGATCGGCACCTCGTGGATGCGACGCCCGCGGTTGTGGAAACGCCGGGTCATCTCGATCTGGAACCCGTAGCCCTCGGACCGGACGTCGTCCAGGTCCTCTGCGGCCAGTGCGGAGGTGCGGTAGGCGCGGAACCCCGCGGTCGAGTCCTTCACGGGATACCCGAGCCACAGACGCGCGTAGAGGTTGCCGGCTGCCGACAGCATCCGGCGGAGACGCCCCCAGTTGGTGACTCCCCCACCCGGCACGTAGCGCGATCCGATCACGAGATCCGCACCCTCGAGCGCGTCGAGGAGACGTGGAACGTCGGCCGGGTCGTGCGACAGGTCCGCGTCCATCTCGACGACCGCGTCGTAGCCGCGTTCGATGGCCCATCTGAAACCCGTGACGTATGCGGTGCCCAACCCGAGCTTTCCTGCGCGCTGGTGAAGGTGGATCCGCGAATCGTGACGTTGGAGGTGGCGCACGATGTGTGCGGTTCCATCGGGTGAACCGTCGTCGATAACGAGCAGGTCGACTCTCTCGCCACACGCGTCGAACAGCCGGCGGACGACCTCTGCGATCGAGTCGCGCTCGTTGTACGTCGGCGTGATCACTAGCGCGAGCGGCGGCCGCTGCGGCGTCGGTGATTTAGACACGTCCCGGCACTCCTCTCTGCGCTCGCCTCGTACTGAGCCACCACACGAGTGCAGACGATGCGATGGCTACCGCGAGGATCCATTCGCCGTAACGCGCGTACGGAGTGATCGACGTAGCGAAGCGCATCGTGTGGACGATCGTCCCCTCTTCGTAGAGACCCAGCGAACGCAAGATCCTCCCGTCCTCCGCTACGAGCGCGGAGATCCCGCTCAATGCCGCGTGGACGACCGGCACGCCGTTCTCGACCGCTCGGACCTGGCTGAAGGCGACATGCTGCGCGGAGGCCCACGACCCACGCCACGTCGACGTGTTCGTCGCCACGATCACGAGCCGCCCCCCGGCTGCGACTCGCCGGCGAACGAGCGAGCCGAAGTCGCCCTCGTACGACAGGACCGTTGCGACCGTGCCACCCGCGACGGAGAACAAGGTTTCGTCTCGACCCGGCACCGCATCGCGCGGGATCTGATCGAGGATCGGAAGCCAGTCGAGGAGGTTGCGCGCGGGTACGTACTCGCCGAACGGTACGAGATGGGTCTTCTGATAACGCTCGACGATGTCACCATCGCGGGAGACGAGAAAAGCCATCACCTTGTAGTAGTCGTGACCCTCGTCGACGTCCTCGCTCGCTCCGACGATCATCGGCGCATCGACCGCGGTCGCGGCTCTCTCTAGCAACGGCGGAACCACCGGGTTGTCGGGATCGATCGCAGCCGCGCTCTCCGGCCACACGACGAGATCGACGGGCTCATCGATCGCCTCCGTCAACGCGACGTGGCGGTTGAGGATCCGAAGGTCCTTCTCGAAGTCGTGTTCCACATAAGGGTTCACGTTTCCCTGGACCAGCGCGATATCGAGGGCAGGTCCATCGGCGCGATGAACCGGGATCGCGATCGGTGCAGCTGCGGCGATGACCAGAACCGCGATCGGAGCGGCGATCCTCGCGGTCCTACCCGCGGCGGCGCGGTCCTTGATCGCACGGACGAGCTCGGCGATCGATGCGTTGGCGGCCGCGATGACGCCGCCGAAGAAGATGCCGCCACCGATCGACGCCCACCGCAGCAACCAGGCCACGTCGTGCTGGCTCTGCGCAAGCTGTCCCCATGTGAATCCTCCTAACGGGACGATCGCGCGCAGGTATTCGAAGGCCGCCCAGGCTCCACCGGCGAGAGCGACGCGACCGAGAGGCCCGGCCTTCCCCGACAGCCACCCCCACAACGCTCCGAACGCGACAAGGAACGGGATCTGCACCACCAACAGCACGGCCCACGCGACCCAGCCGACAACGCTTATCCACGACAGCAAGGTTCCGAAGAATCCCAACGCGAAGACAGCCCACACGAGCGCACCTCGCCTCGGCCCTGCGTTCGTGGTCGCGTAGAGCACCGGGACGAGTGCGATCCACGCGAGCGGCGCGACGTCGGGTTCCGGGAACGCAAGGGTCAGGATCGCTCCCGTCACGAGCGCGACGGGGTATACACGCCGTGTCGTCACGGCAGGTCGTTCAGGCGCAGTCGCGGCAGAGCATCCGATCGGCGTCGGTGAGCTGAGAGCGTGCTTTCACCAGGTAGCAACGCTGACACACGAACTCCTGACGATCCTTCACGGGGACGATCCGCGACAGCGGCACCTCGACCGTTCCGCGGGGCTCCTTCTCGGAAGCCAGGGCCATGATGTCATCGTCGTCTTCGGTGTCGTCGGGACTCCGGCGCGCCGCGGCTCGCTGTGACAGGAGCTGGTCGAGGCTCGCATCGTCGTCCTCGTCCTCGTCGTCGGTGGCCGCGGCCAGCTCGGCTTCCGCCTCCTCGGGGTCGTCGACCTCGACTTCCTCGACGTCCTCTTCCTCTTCTTCGATCTCGTCGCGCTGGTCACGTTTAGCCGCCATAGCTGTCTCCTGAACCCGGTTCCCCGAGCCCGTATTCCCACTCTCCACGTTCGCTACCGCCCCGAGCGCACACCCTATGAGGCGGGGTACGCAATGTGTAGTACCCATGAGCGCCCCGCCTAATCTGGGTCGATGCAGCGGACCCGGCAACGCCTGAGGATGTTCTGCTCGGTAGCGATCGTGGTCGGCGCGTGTACGAGCGCGTCTCCCCCGACCACGCGGACCACACCGACGCCGGGCGCATCGCCGAACAGCCGTCGGTCGGCCACGACTCGTGCAGAGCCGACGCAGCGACGGCTCGACGCTTCGGTGATCTATCGCAATTTCTGTAGGCGCCACGAGTCGCCGGCGCGACCTCTGGTGGCCGCATACGACGGCAACGACGTCGTGCTTACCTCGACCGACGGCGTCGTCGTCGCCCGGATCCCCGGTCGACCGCCGGTTCGGTGGAGCTCTTCCGGAGGGTTGGTCGCGGTCGGACCCGAAGGCGAGCTATGGACCAACGAAGGACGTCCGTATGAGGCGCCGGAGACCCATCTCGCCCTCGTGGACGAGCGCGAGGACGCGTGGGCGTGGTCTCCCTCCGGTGACTGCGCGCTCGTTCTGAAGGATGGTCTGTTGAGCGCGTTCCATACGGGAGCGGGCGCCAACTCGGTGATCCTCATCGAGGAGGGCGTCGAGTCGTTCTGGTGGGGGCCGGGTTCCGAGGTCGCGATGGTGATCAAGAACGGGGCTCGCCGGGAACTGTGGAGCGCCGATCTCCGCAGAGGCGACATGACGAGACTCATCCGATTCCCGAAGAAGATCTGTTGTGTCAAGCTCGCAGGATGGGACCCGGGCGGCAAGCGCGTCCTGTACTGGGCGGGTCCTCGGAAGTCGGGCATGCAAGACGGGTGGGAGTTGCATTCGGTCGACCAGCGCGGGCGGACGCGCGCGTGGGGCACCACACTTCCGCGACCCGACACGATCGCTCGCTGCGGTGACGACCTCGTCGGGCTCATCGGCGGAGATCGAACGGGCCGCGGCAATCGGCTTGCGGTACTCGAACCGAACGAGCGCCCCGATGCATTCACTTCGGCAGGGACGTTCACCGGGATCAGTTGCTCGAACGACGGGCGTTACGTCGTGGCAACTACCGATCAGGGGCTGGAGCTGTTTTCGGTGGGGGGTGGACGAGTGACCGCACTGACTGACGATCCCGGCGTAACAGATGTGTTCCCGCAATGGGGACCGGCCCGGTCCGGTGTGCTGTTCGTCCGTCAGAGCGGCGGAACGCGTCAGCTCTGGTTCAATCCCGAAGGTGGCCGCGCCCGCTTCATGATGGAGCTGGGCGACTCTCGCGATATGCCGGCGGAACTCCTTTTCGACTGGACCGCGACGCCCCCCGGCGGCGGTCCCCTCGAGATGCCGTGACGGCGGCCACAAAAACAAGAGACCCGAGCGCCCGGGGGGCCGCTCGGTAGCCGAACCGTGAGGCCG
>JAHWJK010000104.1:0-3106 GCA_019348445.1 Actinomycetota bacterium
ACCGGGTCGAAGAAAGCAAAGCGCAGGAAGCGGCGCTAGAAAAGCGCCCGGTCGCCGATGCCCTTCGAACCCAATCACGACTGGCTGAAGGAACACATCCGCGACATCCCGGATTTCCCGAAGCCCGGGGTCGCCTTCAAAGACATCACCCCGCTGCTGGCGAACAAGAAGGCGTTCTCGTACACGATCGACGCGATCGCACACGAATTCGACAGGGACCAGATCGACAAGGTCCTCGGCATAGAGGCACGTGGTTTCATCATCGCGGCGCCGCTCGCGTATCGGTTCACCGCGGGGCTCATCCCGGTTCGCAAGGCCGGCAAGCTCCCGTGGGACGTCGAGTCGGAGGAGTACATCCTCGAGTACGGCACCGATCTCCTGGAGATCCACCGCGACGCGATCAACCCCGGTGAGCGCATCTTGATCGTCGACGATGTCCTCGCAACCGGTGGGACCGCAGTTGCAACGGCGACACTTACCGAGAGGTGTGGCGGGAAGGTCGCCGGTGTGGCGACGATCATGGAGCTCTCGTTCCTAGGCGGGCGCGAGAAGCTCGCCGCCTATGACTTCTTGAGTCTCGTCTCGTATTAGTGGAACAGCGCTCGCAGGGGCTCAAGGGCGATGTCGCCCGCTTGTTCTCCGCCACGGGAACGCACGCGGGACGCCCTTCGATCGGCCGTGCCGTGCAGCGCGCGGTCACGCGGCCGGGTGCATTGGCCATCGTTCTCTACCGACTTTCGCACCGATTGTGGATCAAGGGATGGGAGACGCCTGCCGAGATCGTGTGGCGCATCAGCTATTTCCTCACCGGTGCCGACATCCATCCGGGAGCCGAGATCGGCGGCGGGCTGCGCATCACGCACACGAGTGGGCTCGTCGTCGGCAAAGGAGCACGGATCGGATCGAACGTCACGTTGTTGCACGGCGTGACGCTCGGTGGTTCGTCGCGAGGTTTCTTCGAGGAAGGAGTCGTCGACGGGTTCCCCGAGGTCGGAGAGGGTTCGAAGATCGCCGCCGGAGCAAAGTTGCTCGGGCCGATCAAGATCGGCCGCGACTGCTTCGTCGGTGCGAACGCGGTCGTTGCGAAAGACCTGCCGGACGGAACCGTTTACACGCCCGGGCGCGAGACCGCCGATCTCCGCCGGCGGGTCGAGGAGCTAGAGGCGCGGGTCGCTGATCTGCAGCGGCAGTTGGGTGGATAGCCGCCCCTCGTTAGCCCGTTCGACCGCACTGATGACCGCGGGGACGGTCGTCTCTCGGCTCACCGGCGTCGTCCGGCTGGCAGCGATGGTTGCTGCACTCGGCATCGCCGAGTCGCGACTCACCGACACCTACAACTTGGCGAATACGGCGCCGAACATCCTCTACGAGCTGGTGCTCGGTGGCGTCGTGACCTCCGTGTTCGTACCGGTGTTCGTCGAACTGCTGGAGAAGGAAGAGAAAGCCGACGCGTGGCGCGTGATCAGCGGCGTCATCACCGTCGCGTTGATGGGGCTGACGGTCCTGACCATCGTCGCGATCGTGGCTGCGCCCGCGATCGCAGGCTTCTACGCCGGTCGTCTGGAGGGCGTGGACCAGGCCCTGCAGCGCGAGACGATCACGTTCTTACTGCGAGTGTTCCTGCCCCAGATCGTCCTCTACGGGATCTACTTCCTTCTCGCCGCGGTGATCAACGCGAACAAGCGGTTCGGGCCGCCGATGTGGACGCCGATCGCCAACAACATCGTGCTCATCGGCGTCTTCCTCGTCTTCCACCAGCTCTACGGAAAAGTCACGCTCGCCACCATCACCGACACGCAGCTACTCGTCATCGGCATCGGTACGACCGCGAGCGTCGCACCCATGGGGTTCTTACTGATCCCGTACGTGCGCAGGATCGGCCGGGTTCGGCCGACCATCATGCTCCGGCATCCCGCGGTGCGGAAACTCGCACGCCTCGCGCCCTACGTTGCGGGGTTCGTCGTCGCGAACCAGGCGGGATACATCGTCGTTCAGTGGCTGGCGAACGAGCAGCAGGGCGCGTACAGCGCGTACATATCGGCCTTCACGTTCTTCCTGATGCCGGTTGGCCTCTTCGTGTGGTCGATCACGACGGCTCTGTTGCCCGTCCTCAGCGAGCATGCGGCCAACGAGCGATGGGACTTGATGCGGCAACAACTTGCGACGGGCGTGAAGGCAACGTCGTTCCTGATGGTCCCGACCGCGGTCGTGTTCCTGTTGCTGGCACCCTTGATGACACGGATCCTTCTGGAACACGGCGTGGCGACACGTGCTTCAACCGACCTCGTTGCCGCGGTATTGCGTTTCTTCGTCTTGGGGCTCGTGCAATTCTCGGTCTTCCAACTCTTCGTTCGTGCTTTCTACGCGATGCAGGACAGCAAGACACCATTTTTCGTCAACGCGCTCGTCGTGATCGTCAACGTCGTCCTCGCGGTTCCTCTGTTTGCATGGTTCCGGGTCGAGGGCATCGCGGCCGCTCAAGCGGTGGCGAACACCGTCGGCATGGTCATCCTGGGGGCCGCGATGGCACGACGGCTCGGCGGTATCGCGCTGCGAGACATCACACGATCCGTTTGGAGGATCTGTGTCGCCGCGACGCTCATGGGGGCCGTCGTCTGGGGAGGCGACATCGTGCTCGAGCGGGTGGCGTCGGTGGCGGCCGCGGATGCGACGTTGGTCGTGCGTGGCGCTGCGCTTTCCGCCCTAGTCACTGCCGCCGTGTGCGTCTATCTCCTCGCCGCCCGCTGGCTCAGGGTCCCGGAGCTCGCTTACGTCACCGATCTGTTTCGCAGGAGGGTGACACGGTGAAGCGGCCGATCGTCGTCACCGGCTCGCACCGCTCCGGCACGACCTGGGTAGGGCGGATGTTGTGCCTGAGCGGCGAGGCCGGGTACATCCACGAACCGCTCAATCCGGTCCGGCGCCCGAGCTGGCTTCTCCGGCCGGTGCCGTACTGGTACGTGTACATCACCGGCGAGAACGCCGAGCTATATGCGCACGACATAGAACGCGCCATGCAGTTCCGGTACCCGATAGCTCGCAACCTCGCGCGATTGCGGAAACCAGAGCACGTCGCGATGTTCGCGTCGGACCTATCCCATAGCGT
>JAHWJK010000104.1:3206-5598 GCA_019348445.1 Actinomycetota bacterium
CCACGAGATCGCTGCGTTTAGCACCGCGGATACCGGCAAGGAGTTGCCGATGTGGCGCCACGGTAGCGTCAAGCGCGACAGTAGCGGGGCGACCGAAACGTGGAAGCTTCGTCTCACCGACCAAGAGGTCGCCCGCGTCCGCGCGGGCACGGCCGAGATCGCTGCGAATTTTTACGCGGGGGATTAGTT
This sequence comes from Actinomycetota bacterium, assembly GCA_019348445.1. GTDB lineage: Bacteria > Actinomycetota > CADDZG01 > CADDZG01 > WHSQ01 > JAHWJK01. The sequence continues at coordinate 3,396 of JAHWJK010000104.1, forward strand.
ACTCGTTCTTGCCCTTGGCACCCTTTTTAGGCGATGGCTTGATGGCGTAAGAGCCTTTCACCTCGCCCTTCGTGTTCGGGAGCAGCGCGATCCACGTCGTTCCTCGAGCGAGCGGGATCTCCTCGCCGTCGGGGCCGGTGTAGACGACCCTGTCGGTTACCGCTTTCCGACTCCACGTCCCCTTGAACACGCGCCCGTCACGGAAGACGAGAGCCTCGCCCTCTCCGACAGGATCGGCGATCTCGATGGAAGGATTACCGGCCGGGTCGACGATCGTCTTCGAATAGTTGATCCGATGGAGTTCGACGATGACGTTGTCGACTTCGATCAGGCCGCCTTCCACCCGGAACGGTTGCCCGTGCTGCGACCGGGTCCACTCGTCGTTGTTCCATTCGTAGACGATCGGATCGCCCTGCGAGAAGAACAGCGTGACCGATCGCGCTTTGTCGCCGCCGGAGGGAACGTCCCCGAATCTGAAGATCTCTTCCGGAGGCGCCTGCTCGAATCTTTCGGCGCCGACTTTTCTGATCGTCACGGTGTTCCCGTACAGCGTGTGTTCCATGGTGATCCCGGGCCGCGAGATGCGCCGCAACGCGCCGCCCGGCGTGTCCTCGTCGATCGTGACGATCTTGGCCTTGGCGAGCTCCTTTCGAACGATCTCGTTTCCACCTGCCGCTGCGAGGATGCGCGTGATCGGGGTCATGATCGGTGGGTCGACGACCCGCGCGCTGCGAACCGGCCCGGCTTTCTTCGTGTCGGTGCAGTGGTAGATCGCCATGAAACGTGTCAGTCCACCTTCGACGAGCTCTTCGAAGACGACCTCTGCATCATCCAGACCCGACAACGGGTAGGCAGCGGGACTGTTCTCGATCTTGACTGCTACGGCCGGACGCTCGACCACCCGCCGCGAGGTATCTGCTCCGCTCAGCGGGCACACCGGGTCTGCTTCCGGCGCAGCCGCGGTCTCAGTCGTACCCGCGTCGTCGGAATCCCCGCCGGTACATGCCGCGCCGAACACGAGCACGGTGCCGAGTGCCGCGGCAAGAAACCTCTTCGCTCGGCTATCTGCCACGTTCGAACGAACCTTTCACGTCGCCCTCGTCGTTCGGAAGGAGCTCGATCATCGTGTTGCCGGGCTTGAGCACGAACGCCTCACCGCTCTTCGTCTCGAACCGAACGGAATCTTCTTCGGATTCGCGGATCCACACGCCGGTGTACATCCGCCCATCGCGGAATAGGTACGCGTCTCCTTCACCGGTCACGTCGGCGATCACCGGCGATGGGGCGCCGATGATGTCCGCGAATTCTGTCGACAGGTTCACGATGTGCTCTTCAATGATCACGTTGTCGAAGCTCAGCTGGTCGCCGTTCTCCATCATCAACGGAGAATCGTCGTCGGACCTGAACCAGGCTCCGTCTTTCCAATCGAAGCTGATGACGGAAGAGCCGAACGTGATGTCGATCCGCCTCGTTCGCTTACCACCTTCGGGCGCGTCCCCGAATTCGAAGATGTCGTCGCTCGGCGGCTCCTCGAACTTCTTCTGACCGATCTTGCGCAGTTTCTTCGTGTCGCCGTACAGCGTGTGCTCCATGCTGATGCCGGTCCGCGGGATCCGCTGCATCGCCTCACCCGCGCCGTTCTCGTCGATCAGCACGACGTTGAACTCCTCGAGGTTCGCACGGACCCCCGGGTTGCCGCCGGCGGCCGCAAGGATGTGTGTGTACGGCAACAGGATTGGCGGATCGACCTCTCTCGAGCTGCGGACGGGCCCGGCTTGCGTGCTGTCGCTGCAGTGGTAGATGGCGAGGAACCGGGTGAGGCCGCCTTCGACCTGCTCCTCGTAGACGATCTCGGCTTCGTCCAGGCCCGACAACGGGTAGGCGGACGGGTTGTTTTCGATCTTGACGCCTACCGCCGGGCGATCGAGGACGTCCTCGTTCCTCGGCTCGGCACCGTTGAGTGGGCACTTGGGCTGCGCGAATACCTTTCCCACCACCGGCAGGTCCTTGTTGCTGAGGACGAAGAACGCGCCGCCGGCGAGGAGCAATACCCCTGCACCGATCGCGATCCCTTTCTTCGTTCTGCTCGTCATCCGATCAACTCTCTCCTTGTGGTTATTCAGGTGGCTCGGGATAGACACGAGGGCGCACAACCGGCTCGACGTGCCGGGAAGCCGCCGGTCTACGCGAAAGCGCACCCCTC
>JAHWJK010000023.1:0-2964 GCA_019348445.1 Actinomycetota bacterium
TGGCCGCCACACCGGATCACTGCGAACCTTGCCCCCGGCTCGCTACGAAAGCAGGGGGCGCATTACGACCTTGCGATCGCCGTCGCTACGGTCGCTGCCGACTCGAGGCTGGAGTCCGCGGTGCTGGACGGCTGGCTGTTCTTCGGTGAGTTAGCGCTCGATGGGAGGGTGCGACCGGGGCGGGGAGTGCTGCCGGCCGCGATCGCTGCTAAGGAAAACGGCCTTAGAGGGATCATGTGTCCTTCGGCCAACGCGGCCGAAGCCGCCGTCGTCGAAGGGATCGAAGTGATCCCGGTCGAGTCCCTCTCCGAGGTCCTGGGCTTCCTCCGGGGCAGGTGGACGCCCGGCCCCATCGAGGTTCACGAGGACGTGATCTCGATCGTCGACGACATCCGTGAGGTGAAGGGACAGCCGGAGGCTAAGCGTGCGCTCGAGATTGCGGCGGCCGGAGGTCACAACGTGATGCTGATCGGCCCTCCCGGCTCAGGCAAGACGATGTTGGCGCGTCGCATGCCCGGGCTCCTTCCGGCGATGACGGTTGATGAATCGCTTCAGGTGACGAAGATCCATTCGGTCGCTGGGACGCTTCCGGAGCGGTCCGGGCTCATCAAGACTCGCCCGTTTCGCAGTCCTCATCAGCACGTTTCGGTAGCGGGGCTGATCGGTGGTGGTGCATCGTTCATCCGGCCGGGCGAGGTCAGCCTCGCTCACCATGGATGCTTATTCATGGACGAGCTGAGTCTCTATCGCCGAGACGTGCTCGAATCGCTTCGTGGCCCACTCGAGGATGGGCGCGTCCGGATCGCTCGGTCGAGTGGGTCGATCGAGTTCCCCTGTCGATTTTCGTTGATCGCAGCGATGAACCCATGCCCGTGCGGATACGCGACCGATGAGCGCAAGACATGCCGGTGCTCCGATGCGGACGTCCTTCGTTACTGGAGCCGTCTGTCGGGCCCTCTACTCGACAGGATCGACATCCAGTGCGAAGTCCAGCGCCTGTCGAAGCACGAGCTGATGGGAGAACCCGCGGGCGAGAACTCGGCCGCCATCTGCGCTCGGGTCGAGACCGCACGCTTTGCTCAAACCCTCAGATACGGATCACCGCTCTTGACTAACGCATCTGCTCCTATGTACCAGGTCGAGAGATCGCTCGAGCTGGACGCGGCTGCTCGTGACTGTCTAAGGAGCTTCATCGATGTCCTTGCGCTTTCAGGTCGCGGCTTCAGTCGCGTCCTTCGGATCGCGCGGACGATCGCGGACCTCGATCAATCGGAACGCGTGAAGGCCGAGCACATCGGTGATGCCGTGTGCCGTCGATTGACTGACATCGGGAAGGAGGCAGCATGAGTCGGATCATTACGCCGTCGTCGCCGGAATGGTCAGAGGGTCTGACGGAAGCTGTGGCGATCGGGCCTCCGAAGCGCCTTTTCGTGAGCGGAAGGGAATTGCCCGACTGGAAGAAGTGCATCGCGGTCGTCGGGACGCGACGGCCTACCGGCGCAGGACGCGACGCGGCGCGAGAGATAGCAACGCGATTGGCACAGGCGAATTTCATCGTCGTGTCCGGGCTGGCTCTGGGTATCGATTCGGTCGCCCACCAAGCGGCCCTCGATGCGAACGGCCACACAATCGCCGTGTTGGGGTGCGGTCTCGACCGCGAGTACCCGAAACAGAACGCTGCTCTAAAAGCGCGAATCGAAGCCACGGGGACGCTCGTAACGGAGTACCCCGCTGGACAGGACCCTCGCGCATTCCATTTCCCCGAAAGGAATCGGATCATCGCGGCACTCTGCCGAGCCGTCGTAGTAGTAGAAGGAGCGGGCCGAAGCGGCGCTTTGATCACTGCGAGGTATGCCTTGGACGCGAACCGCGGCGTCTATGCCGTTCCGGGCAGCATCCGTAATCCGGCAGCCGTTGGACCCAACGAGTTGATCCGTACCGGAAATGCATCCCTCATCACGTCGGCGGACGATCTGTTCGAGGACATCGCGCCGGGTCTCGTGTGGGAGGACTCCGATGGTCCACTCGGCAGGGCGCCGACGCTCGATGCCGTGGAACAGGCAGTGCTGCTGCAGATGGACGACGGTCCCAATCCGATGGGGCGCGTATCGGCGGACGTGGAGGCTCCACCGGGCAAGGTGGCATTGACGATGTCTCGACTCGAGGTCCGTGGCCTCATCGCGAAGCGGATCACGGGGTACGAGCTCACCGACGCGGGCGTGCGGGCGCGGGCATCGCTGAGCTACGCGTAGTGCCTTCGTCGGCGTGCGGTCTGTGTGGTCTACGCGGTCGATGTGGTCTCCACGGACCACATCGACCAGTCCGACCACGTCGACCGCACCGTTTCAACGCTCACCATGCGCTCAGCGGCCCGCGACCGGGGTGCGAGATTCTCAGTAGTTGACAGTAGTCACAGAAGGCCACCATGCTGGGACAAACCGCGCGGCAGGGGGTCGGAATGGCATCACGAACACGGACGACCTCTCTATCTCGCGCCGTCGACGATTTCCTCACCAGCCTCAGGGCCGAGCGGGACCTGTCGCCCCACACGCTCGACGCCTACCGCAGCGACCTTCAACAGTTCATCGCGTGGGCGCAGCGTGCCCGGGTGGACAACCTCGATGAGATCGACCGGCGGCTGTTGCGTCGATTCGTCGCGTCGCTGTCGGAGAGGCGTTATGCCCGACGCTCGATCGCCCGTAAGGCCAGCGCGATCAGGGCGCTGCTCCGATGGGCGGTATTGCACGATCTCATCCCTGCGAATCCCGCCGAGGGTCTCGCTGCACCGAAGCTAGATCGGCCTCTGCCGAAGGTCCTGAAAGCCGATGATGCTCAGAGGCTCGTCGAATTACCTCCGGAAGACAGCGCTACCGGGACGCGGGACCGAGCGATGCTCGAGCTCCTCTACGGAAGCGGCCTACGAGTCGCGGAATTGTGTGGGCTCGACTTGAGCGACATCGACCT
>JAHWJK010000023.1:3064-10370 GCA_019348445.1 Actinomycetota bacterium
GAAGCGGCCTACGAGTCGCGGAATTGTGTGGGCTCGACTTGAGCGACATCGACCTGCGCGGCGGCCGGCTCAGGGTCACGGGTAAAGGTCGGAAACAGCGACAGGTACCGATTACCGGCCCCGCCGGCCACGCGCTCGCGGCCTACGTCCATGACGCGCGACCGCAACTTGTTGTCGAAGCGGGGCCGGCCGAGGATGCCCTGTTCCTCAATTCGCGCGGCAAACGGATCGGCCCGCGCAGCGTCCGAACTGTAGTCACCCGTTACTCCAGCGAGGTGGGTGGTGCGATCGGACCCCATGGGTTGCGCCATTCCTTCGCTACCCATCTTCTGGATGGCGGAGCCGATCTCCGGACGGTGCAGGAACTTCTGGGGCATGAGAATCTGGCTACTACGCAGATTTACACGCACGTCTCGATGGAGCGGCTGAAGAGCGTCTATGAGCAAAGCCATCCCAGAGCCTGAACCACACATCGATCACGCGGTCGACACGGAGGTCGCTGAGGTAGCGCGCGTCGAGGACACTGTCGCCACCGCATGGGACGAGTACAAAGCGCGCGGCTCATCGGAGGCGCGAGATCAGCTGATCCTCCATTACTCGCCACTGGTCAAGTACGTCGCCGGCCGCGTGGCCGTCGGGCTTCCGGCGAACATCGAACAGGCCGACCTCATGTCGTACGGGATCTTCGGTCTGATCGACGCGATCGATAAATACGACCGCACGAAGAACGTCAAGTTCGAGACCTACGCCATCAGCCGGATACGCGGGGCGATCATCGATGAGTTACGCGCTATCGACTGGGTCCCGCGGTCGGTTCGTTTCAAAGCGCGTGAGGTCGAGAAGGCGTACGCCATCCTTGAGAACCGGCTCAAGCGCCCGCCGTCGGATGTCGAGATTGCCGAAGAACTCGGCATCTCTACAGACGAGCTCAACCACATCTATACGCAGCTTTCGAATGTCTCCCTGATCGCTCTGGATGACATCACCTCATCCGACGGCGAGAAGGGGGACAAGCTCTCGCTCCTCGAGACACTCGAGGACACGAAGACTGCCAATCCCATGGAGGCTTTCGAATCCGAGGAGATGCGCGAGATCCTCGTTCAAGCGGTGAACAAGTTGTCGGAACGAGAGAAGAAAGTCGTCACGTTCTATTACTTCGCGGGGCTGACGCTCGCGGAGATCGGCCAGGTCCTCGGCGTGACCGAATCGCGCGTATGCCAGATCCACACGAAAGCGGTTCTCGCTCTGCGCGGGAAGATCGCCGAAGCAACCCACGCCGACTAGCTGCGAAGCCAACGCCGGTTAGGATCGGCTCAATCACACACGCCCGCAGACATTCGGTCCCGCTCTAGAGCGGGTACGCGGGCGGAGGAATAACCGAAGGAGGGTTAACCATGCCCGTCGTCACGATGCGGCAACTCCTGGAGGCCGGTGTCCATTTCGGCCACCAGACGCGCCGTTGGAATCCGAAGATGAAGCGGTTCATCTTTGCGGAGCGCAACGGCATCTACATCCTCGACCTCCAGCAGACGATGACTGGGATCGAGAAGGCGTACACGTTCACGAGGGACCTCGTCGCGGGCGGAGGAACGATCCTGTTCGTGGCGACCAAACGTCAGGTCCAGGACGCGATCGAGGAGCAGGCGGTCAGGTGCGGGATGCCGTACGTGAACTTCCGGTGGCTCGGTGGGATGCTCACGAACTTCCGCACGATCCACGAGCGCATCCGCCGGATGCGCGAGCTCGAGGACATGATCGAAACGGGCTCGATCGCGTCGTTTACGAAGAAAGAACAGCTGCGGCTGACGCGAGAGTACGAGAAGCTCGCCCGCAACCTCAGTGGTCTGAAGGATCTCGACAAGGCCCCCGACGCGGTCTACATCCTCGACACGAAGAAGGAAGAGATCGCGGTGCGCGAGGCACGCAAGCTCGGCATCCCGATCGTCGCGGTGCTGGATACGAACTGCGACCCGGACGAGGTCGATTACGCGATCCCGGGGAACGACGACGCGATCCGATCCGGAGCGTTGTTGACGCGCATCATCGCTGACGCCGTGCTCGAAGGTCGCACTATGCGACCGGAAGACGCGGGTCTGCCCGCTGCCAGTGGCAACGGCAAGGCCGCTGCTCCGGCGGACGTTCTCCCGGGTGCCGCGGCGGAACCGAAGGCCGAATGGGAGCTGCAGCTAGAAGCAGAAGAAGCCGCCGAAGCTGCGCAACGCATCAGTGGTGAGACTCAGGCGGAGGAGAACACGCCCGCGACTCCCGTGACGAAGGAGGACGACGGCAAGGCGGACGCGAAGGGGGACGAGCCGGGCGACCTGTCTCACCCCGCGCCCAAAGAAGCAGAGAAGAAAGGGAAGTAACGATGACCGACATCAATGCACAGGACGTAAAGAAGCTCCGGGAGGCAACCGGCGCGGGGATGATGGACTGCAAGAAAGCCCTGACCGAAACCGGGGGTGATTTCGACTCGGCGCTCCGCCTCCTGAGGGAGAAAGGACTAGCGGCAGCCCAGAAGAAGGCGGGCCGCGCGACCGGCGACGGGATCGTCTATGCCTACATGCACCGTCCGCAGCCGGACTACCCGCCGAAGCTCGGCGTCCTTCTCGAGCTCAACTGCGAGACAGACTTCGTGGCGAAGACCGAGCAGTTCGAACGCCTCGCCAAGGACATCGCGATGCACATCTCGTTCGCGGATCCACAGTGGACGACGCGCGACGAAGTGCCGCAGAACATCATCGACGATGAGTCCGCCATCTACGCGAAGCAGGCGAAAGACTCCGGCAAACCCGAGAACGTGATCGAGAAGATCGTGCAGGGAAAGCTCGAAGGCTTCTACAAGGAACGAGTCCTCTTGGATCAGGAGTGGATCCAGGACAAGTCGAAGACGATCCAGCAGGTCATCGACGAGGCTCGGTCGAGCATGGGCGAGAACATCACCGTTGGCCGCTTCTGCCGGATCCGTGTCGGTGAAGGTAAGGATGCCTAAGTACGACAGAGCTCTCCTGAAGCTCTCGGGCGAGGCCTTCGCCGACCCGCAACACGGGTTCGGGATCGACCCGCGCGTAGTTGCCTCGATCGCGCGGCAGGTCGCAGAAGCCAAAGAGCTCGGGACACAACTCGCGCTCGTGATCGGCGGCGGGAACATCATCCGCGGCCTGAGCGCGTCCGCTCAAGGAACCGACCGCACCACCGCGGACTACATGGGCATGCTCGGGACCGTGATCAATGCGCTCGCGATGCAGGATGCTCTCGAGAAAGAAGGAGTGCAGACGCGAGTTCAGACTGCGATCTCGATGCAGGCGGTCGCGGAGCCGTACATCCGCAGACGAGCGATGCGTCACCTGGAAAAGGGCCGGGTCGTCATCTTCGCAGGCGGAACCGGCAACCCCTACTTCTCGACCGATACCACTGCCGCACTCAGAGCGCTCGAGATCGGCGCCGACGTCATCCTCAAGGGCACGCGTGTCGACGGCGTCTACGACTCGGATCCGCTCGTGAATCCGGAGGCAGAGATGTTCCATTCCGTCCCGTACATCGAAGTCCTCAGCCGCGGTCTCAAGGTGATGGATTCGACGGCGATCTCGTTGTGCATGGATAACCAGCTGCCGATCGTGGTCTTCAACCTCAAGACCGGCAACATCATGAAGATCCTTTCGGGCGAAGACGTGGGAACGCTCGTTCACGCGGGCTCATCGGCATAAGGAGGACGAGCCGTGCACGAAACCAAAGAAGAGGTGTTCCGCGATGCCGAAGACAAGATGTCCAAGGCGGTATCGGTCAACAAGGAAGAGCTCGCGTCGATCCGCAGCGGGCGCGCCACACCAGCGCTTCTGAACAAGATCACGGTCGATTACTACGGATCTCAAGTCCCGCTGAACCAGATCGCCAACATGTCGGTTCCCGAAGCACGCCTTCTCGTGATATCGCCGTACGACAAGTCTTCGATCGGCGCGATCGAGAAAGCTCTGCAGGCCTCGGACCTCGGCATCACGCCGAACAACGACGGCAACGTGATCCGCCTGGCGTTCCCACAGCTCACGGAAGACCGGCGCAAAGAGATGATCAAGCTCGCTCACATCCGCGCCGAGGAAGGCCGCGTCGCGATCCGGGCCGTGCGCCGTCACGCGAAGCAGGAGCTCGAGAAGATGAAGAAGGACGGGACGTTGTCGGAAGACGAGGAACGGGCAGCGGAAGGCCAGCTCCAGAAACTGACGGACAAGTACGTCCACGAGGTGGACGAGAACCTGCAGCGCAAGGAAGCAGAGCTCTCCGAGGTCTGAACCTTTCCGTGACAGACATAGAGACCCTTAGCGACTCTCCACCCTCACCCGACGGAGTCCCGGCCCGATCCTTGGGTGCTGCCGTCGCTACCGCTCTCGTTCTCGTCGCGGCGATAGTCGTCGCGATCGTCTTGGGCAAGACCGCCTTCTTCATCTTGGCCGCGACCGTCGTGCTGCTCGCTCTCTACGAGTTGATGGAGGCTCTCAATCGAGCGGCGGCGCGTCGTCCCGCGACTCCGGTAGCGGTGGTGGGGGGCGGCGCCATCATGACGCTCGCGTTCCTCGAGAGGCCCGCGTTGATATCAGTGGCAGTTGTTGCGACCGCGTTGCTCACGATCTTTTCCTCGCTGATGCCGGGCCGGGGGAGGACGCCCGGGTCCGACGCGGGGTGGACGCTGCTCGGCGTGCTGTGGATAGCCGGCGGCGGGGCCGCCGCGGTGTCGTTGCTCACGCTGTCGGACGACGGCGTGCTGCTTCTTCTCTCCCTGCTGCTGATCGTCGCGGTCGACGACATCTTTGCGTACTTCGGCGGCACGAACCTGGGAAAGCACAAGCTTGCGCCGTCGATCTCGCCGGGCAAATCGTGGGAGGGCGCGATCGTCGGGAGTACTGCCGCGATCACGATGGGAGCGGTCGTGGGTTACATCATGTTCGACCTCTCGGTCTTCGACGGCCTCGCGCTCGGACTCGTAGCCGCGGTGTTCAACCCGATCGGCGACCTGTTCGAATCGATGGTCAAGCGCGAGATCGGGATCAAGGACTCCGGCCGGTTGTTGCCCGGTCATGGAGGGATGCTCGACCGGCTCGATGCGATCCTCATGTGCGCTCCGGGGTTCTTCCTCTACCTCCGACTAGTCGTCTACTAATCAAGCCCACGTGGGAGTATCGATCGCGTGAACGATCACGCTCCGAGGCGCGTTGCAGTTCTCGGATCGACAGGCTCTATCGGCCGCCAAGCGCTCGAAGTCATCAAGGCAAATCGCGACGTTCTCTCCGTCGTCGCTCTCGTCGCCGGAACGGACGAAGACACGCTGACAAGTCAGGCGCGAGCCTTCGGCGTCACGCGCTTCGGACTCGGCTCCGGGGCGGCAGAGGAGATCGCGCAACTGGACGATGTCGATGTCGTCCTCAACGCGGTCGTGGGTGCCGCCGGGTTGCGCGCGTCGATCGCGGCGCTGGAAGCAGGCAAGGTGCTCGCTCTCGCTAATAAGGAGAGCCTCGTCGCGGGAGGCGAGATCTGTACGCAAGCCGCTGCTCGCGGCGGAGGGAGCATCGTTCCCGTCGATTCCGAACACGCCGCGCTCTTCCAATGTCTGTCCGTCCAGGGGTCACCTGTGGTGTCGTTGGTGTTGACCGCCTCCGGCGGCCCCTTCCGGACCCGCGGCGACGTCGCGAACGTGACGGTTGAGGAGGCGCTTGCCCACCCGACCTGGTCGATGGGTCCGAAGATCACGGTCGATTCGGCGACCTTGATGAACAAGGGACTCGAAGTCATCGAGGCTCACCATCTCTTCGGCTTCGCCTACGACGATATCGACGTGGTCGTGCATCCCCAAAGCGTCGTTCACGCAGCGGTTCGATGCGCAGACGGAACGATGGTCATGCAGGCCGCGCCCCCCGACATGCGTCTACCCATCCAGGCCGCGCTCACGTGGCCGTTTCCCGCTGCCGGCGTCACCTCGACGATCGATCTTGCCGAGATCGGGCAGCTGACGTTCGAACCCGTGGAAGGTAGCCGTTTCCCAAGCTTGGCTCTCGCTTATGAAGCCGGTCGCGTCGGTGGGTCGATGCCGGCGGTGTTGAACGCAGCGAACGAGGAGGCCGTGAAAGCCTTTCTGGCCGAGCGCATCGGTTTCGCCGATATCCCGCGTATCGTCGCCGACGTGATGGAGGCACATGACGTCACCGACGTGCCGTCTCTGGAAGCGGTCGAGTCCGCGGATCGGGTCGCGCGGCAACAAACGCGTCGCATCATCGAGCAACGGGTGGGCGTCACCTCATGACGACCGGGGTCGTCCTATTCATCGTCGCCCTGCTGGTCGTGATCATGGTTCACGAAGCCGGCCACTTCGTCGCGGCGAAGCTGTTGGGGTTCAAGGCGACGAAATTCTTCGTCGGGTTCGGCCCCACGCTGTGGTCGTTCCGCAAGGGGGAGACCGAGTACGGCGTCAAGATGATCCCTGCGGGCGGGTTCGTGAAGATCGTCGGCATGAACCCATACGAGGATGTCGCCCCAGAGGACGAGCCTCGTTCCTATCCGAACAAGGCTCGGTGGCGGCGCGCGCTGATGATCGCAGCAGGTCCGGCGACACACTGGCCACTAGCGTTCGTGGTTTTGCTCTTGTTCGGGATGCTCTACGGGGCTCCTTCGGTCCTGAACACGATCGCGCAGGTCGAACCCGAGTCCCCCGCGGCGGAGTCGATGCTGAAAGCGGGAGACGAGATCATCGAGGTGGATGGTGTCCCTGTCGAGACCTGGCGCGAGACAACTTCGTTGATCAGGGAGAGGCCGGGAGAAGTCACGACCTTCGTCGTCGTGCGCGACGGTGAGAAGGTAGAAGTCGATGTTCCCCTCGCATGGGCCATCTCCGGACAAGAGGGGATCGTTGATTTCTCTGAATCTCGTGGCGAACTCCGAGCTCCCAAGGCCGGCGAGGAGGTCGTCGGCTTCTTCGGGGTCATGCCGACCGTCGTGCGGGAGAAGCTCGCGTTCACCGAGGCGACCGCCGATGCCGCTACTACGACGGCATACTTCACCGGCCAGCTCGTGAAGCAGATCGGTACGCCGTTCGCGATGGTCTTCAACGGCGACCTGTGGCAGGCGCTGACGACGGATGCGCCGCGTTCGGTGGAGAACTCGCCGGTTGGAGTCGTCGGACTCGGGCGGACGGCAGGTCAGATCGCCGAGCGAGGTTATTGGGACGAACTCGTCGGATTGATGACGGGGCTGACGATCTTCGTCGGGCTGATCAACTTGCTGCCGTTGCCGCCGTTGGACGGCGGCCACCTCGCCGTGCTCG
>JAHWJK010000023.1:10470-16267 GCA_019348445.1 Actinomycetota bacterium
CTGATCAACTTGCTGCCGTTGCCGCCGTTGGACGGCGGCCACCTCGCCGTGCTCGCGGTGGAAGCGGTCACGCGGAAGCGAGTAGACATGCGCAAGCTGATCCCGATCGCGGCCGCGGTCATATCGTTCTTCGTTCTGTTGTTCTTCGCGGTGCTGTACCTGGATCTAGCGCGCCCGCTCGAGGTGCCGCTCTAGTCGCTCAGCCGCGCGACGCGAACGCTTTCAGGACCTTCCCTACATCCGACATCTTCCGCTTGTCGAGGAAGTCGTCGGCCCAGTTCGGCTTGTCGGCGAGGAATCCGGAGAACGCGATGATGCGCGCGTCGGGGACCTTTTCCCGGAGAAGCGGCGCGAGCTGCGCGCCGTTCATCTGGGGCATGAGGAAGTCCAGCAATACGAAGTCCGGTTGGTGCTCCTCGCTCAGCGCCAGTGCTTCCTGCGACGTAGCGGCTCCGCCCACGACTTCGAAGCCGTCTCGGTCGAGGAGTCGCGTGACGAGGTCTCTGATCTCGAGGCTGTCGTCAACGATTAGAACGGTCCCGCGAGGATCGGCCATCTAGAGGAGGGTTCTCCATTCATCTTCGACGGATATCCGCGAACAATCTTACTTTCTCCAACGTTCGTGGCCTATCAAACCTCCACCGACTCCTAGACTGAGAGATAGCGATGTACAAAAGACGACAAACCAGGCAGATCCACGTCGGTTCGGTCGCGGTTGGCGGTGGCGCGCCCATCTCGATCCAGTCGATGACGACCACGAAGACCGACGACGTAGACGCGACCCTGATCCAGGTTCATGAGCTGGCGACTCAGGGTGCGGACATCGTTCGAGTAGCGGTCCCGCACGAGGGCGACGCTCGAGCGCTGCCGACGATCGTTGCCGAGGGCGGAGTTCCGATCATCGCCGACATCCACTTCTCGGTCCGGCTGGCGATGATGGCGATCGAAGCCGGCGTCCACGGCCTTCGCCTTAATCCCGGAAACATGCGCAACCCGCAGCACGTGAAGGACGTAGCGGTGGCAGCGAAAGAGCGGGGGATCCCGATCCGGATCGGGGTGAACGCGGGATCGCTCGACAAGACGCTCGTTGCCAAGTACGGACGTCCGACTGCGGAAGCCCTAGTGGAGAGCGCGCTGCACGAGATCTCGTTGCTCGAGGAACACGGGTTTACCGACATAAAGGTCTCGGTCAAGCACCAGAACGTCATGGAGATGATCAACGCGTACCGGTTGCTCTCCGAGAAGACCGACGCCCCACTTCATCTTGGCGTCACCGAAGCAGGCACTCCGAAGCAGGGGAGCATCAAGTCCGCGATCGGCATCGGAACCCTCCTCGCAGAAGGTATCGGCGACACGATCCGCGTGTCGCTTACGGCCGAACCGGTAGAGGAAGTGAAGCTTGCTAAGCAGATCCTGAACGCGATGGGCATCCGCCAAGACACGTTCGATCTCGTTGCTTGTCCGTCGTGCGGGCGCGCCGAGCTGGACGTGTTCGAGCTCGCACAGAAGGTCGAAGCGGCGATAGAGAAGATGGATCTTCCTCCGATGCAGATCGCGGTGATGGGTTGCGAAGTCAACGGTCCGGGAGAAGCGCGTGATGCCGATATCGGCATAGCGGCGGGACCGGGACGCGGCTTGTTGTTCTCGAAAGGCAAGCAGATCGGTTGGGTCCCACACGACCAACTCGTGGACGCGCTCCTCAAAGAAGCCGAACGTGTTGCCGCGGAGATCCGCTCTACCGGCGACGTCGCGACCGGGTCCCCGACGGTCGTCAAAGGCGCAGGTCGGCGACTCCTCGACGTCGGTTTCCGAGGGGCGGGCGGGGGGACCGGCCAGGCCAACTAGCTATCTACGCACTCCGCGTTTCATCAGGTTCTCCATCCTGACCCGTAAAGCTTCCTGATCGAACGGCCGCAGTACGTATTCGTCGGCTCCCGCGCGGAGACTGTCCAACTCGGTCGAACCATCGCCGGCCGTTGCCAGCATGATGAGAGGGATCGTGCTCGTCGACGGGGCCTGGCGCAAACGTCGTGCGACATCCGTGCCTACGAGGTCTGGCATCGAGTAATCGAGGAGGATCACGTCCGGTCGCTCTAGAGTCGCGCGCCGGATCACCTCTTCGCCGTTCTGAGCCGTGATGACCTCGAACTCGTCGCCGAACGAGCGTTCCGCGTCGGTTCTTACGGCGACATCGTCATCTCCGACGAGTAGTCGCGGGCGATTCGCCTTGCTCAGCTTCGCCTGGTACATCAGCACGTCCGCCTGTCGCATGAGGTCTTCGATCGGGACCGGCTGATGGGGGTCGTAGTTCGCGCGTCCGACGCTCAACGAGACCTTGTACGGCCGGATGCCCTGAGCGTTATGCAACTCGACGTTCGTGTTCAGTCGACCTACAGGCGTATCGACGTCGAGCTCGTTATCAGCCGTCATGAGAACGCAGAATTCGTCACCTCCGACGCGGGCGACGATGTCGGATTCGCGGAAGGTGTCCCGCAGGATCGTGGCGGCGTCTGAGATTGCACGATCGCCTTCTTTGTGGCCGAAGTTGTCGTTGATCGTCTTCAGGTTGTTGAGGTCGATGAACAGCAGCGCAAGGGGTTTCTTATCCCGACGCGCGATGCTCATCTGGTGTTCGGCGAGCAGCATGAACCCGCGCCGGTTGTTCAGGCCGGTGAGCTCGTCCAGGAGAGCGAGGCGCCGAAGCTCTTCGCTTCGCTTTCGTTCGCCGATGTCTCGGGCGATGGTCGAGATTCCGATGATCGTTCCGTCAGCGTCTCGGATCGGCGACAAGGTGAGCGATACGTCTACGGTGCTCCCGTCCTTGTGCAGGCGAATCGTGTCGAAGTTCTGTATCGGCTCTCCGTGGAGAACCCGGTCCCAGATCTCGGCTGCCTCGTCGTGACGGTCCTCGGGGATGAGCAGTGAATAAGAGTTCCCGACGATCTCGTCCGCGGTGAAACCGTGGAGGCGTTCGGCCGCGGGGTTCCAACTCATGACCCGGCCATCGAGATCGCGCCCGAAGATCGCGTCGTTGCTCGATTCCACGATCGCGGCCATCTGCCGCGCGACCCTCGCTCGATCGAGTTCGGCAGATTGCCGCGCGAGAGTCTCGCTGGCGCGCGCTAGCGATTCGGCTTGGCCGACGAAGACGTCCAGCGCGAAGAGTGTCATCGCGAGCGATATCGCGGCGAAGAACAACAGCTCGGCGACCTGGAAGGGAAGCTCGAGCTCGGGGGGCATGTCGATCACCTCGGGGACGTGCCACACGATCGCCAACAACCCCGCGAACGCGAGCGTTACGGCGGCAGGAAAGCGGAAGATCTGACGGTGGCCGAGGTAATGCGAGAGCCCGATCAGGGCGACGCCCATGGCGATGACGAGGATCGACTCGAACTGGAGCGTCACTCGTCGCGATCCGGCTGCTGCTGCTCGAGGATCGACGCCCCCTCCTTGGAGCCGAGCAGATAGAGCCCGATCGGGAGCAGGATCGCGGCCGCGATCCGCGCCCCGGTCGTGAAGCGGTTGAAGTCGTCGGTGCCGATGACTGCGGCATAGATCGGGATCGCGAACAAGATCAGTGCGACACCGATGACGGCCGGGCCGATCCGGATACGTGTCTTGGCTCCCGACGTGTGGCGGATGACGACCGATATGAGCACGGCTGCGAACAGCAGCATGATCAGCGCTGCCGCCTGCATGAGCTCGATGAACGGGTTCACGACGCCTTCGTCGGCTGGGGTAGTTGGGTTATTTCCGGCCCGCGTTGGGGCGCTTGCCGTGATTCGCCTTGTTCTTGCGGCGGGTCCGACGCTTCCTTGCCTTCTTGGCCACCGACCCCCCTCCCATCAGTCGTTTTCGCGAGCCGACAGTGTACGGAACGCTCCCCTGGAGCACCAGGGTTCACGAGGGGACGAGGGGCTGCTGTGGTAGATTCGACAGCTGCCCTGAGCAGGAGTTTTCACCGCAATACCGTCAACCAGTCGAACAGAAGTACGTGTGAGCCCCTCGCTGAGGGGCTCTGTTGTTGAAGGGGTGGTCGTGAGCGCGCTCGACGAGGTCAGGGACCTTGCCGAGGCGGTCGTTCGCCGCCGGGACCTCGAGTTGTGGGACGTCGAGTTCGCGGGTCAGGCCGGGAACTCGGTGGTTCGGGTATTCGTGCACGCCGACGACGGCGTCGATCTCGATACCGTCGCCGCGGTCTCGGAGGAGATCTCCCGGGGCCTCGACCTGAAGGACCCGATCCCCGGTCGGTACACGCTCGAGGTGTCGACGCCGGGGCTCGAACGGAACCTGCGGACGCCCGATCACTTCGAGCGGTCGGTTGGAGACAAGGTGGTGGTCAAGACCACCGAGGTCCTGACCGGAAACAGTCACAGGATCGAGGGGACGGTCGTGGAGGCGAGTTCGGACGTCGTCGTCCTGGATGCGAACGAAGAGAAGGTTGAAGTCCCGTACGGACTGATCAAGTCGGCCCGCACGGTCTTCGAGTGGAGATGATCTAGAACGGACAGAGAGGTGGAGTCATGAATATCCCGATGGAATCTCTTCGGGAGCTCGAGCGGGAGCGCGGCATCTCTTACGAGACCGTCGTCGACGCGATCGAGCGCGCCCTCGCGTCCGCTTATCTGCGGATGATCAACGCGGATGAGACGCGGGATGCGCGTGCCGAGATCGACCGCGAGACCGGTGCCGTCACCGTCTACGCGCAAGACGTCGAGATCGATGAAGAGACCGAATCCAAGACGGTGCTCAAGGAGTGGGAGGACACTCCACCCGACTTCGGCCGTATCGCAGCGCAGACGGCGAAGCAGGTCATCCTCCAGCGTCTGCGTGAAGCCGAACGCGATCTGACCTTCGGTGAGTATTCCGGCCGAGAAGGAGACATCGTCACGGGGATCGTTCAGCAGCAGGACCACCGCTACACGATCCTCGACCTCGGCAAGACCGAAGCCTTGATGCCACCCGCGGAACAGATCCCCCACGAGCGCTACGAACACGGCGCCCGGTTGAAGGCCTACATCTACGAAGTCAGCCGGTCGTCGCGGGGACCCCAGATAAAGGTGTCGCGCACCCATCCGAACCTCATCAAGCGGCTCTTCGAGCTGGAGGTCCCGGAGATCCTCGACGGGGTCGTGGAGATCAAGTCGGTAGCGCGGGAGCCGGGGCACCGCAGCAAGATCGCGGTCGCGTCCAACGACCGCAACGTCGACCCCGTCGGCGCGTGCGTCGGGTCGAAGGGCGCTCGCGTCCGGATGGTCATGAACGAGCTCCGCGGCGAGAAGATCGACATCATCAAATGGACCGACGATCTCGAGGAGTTCGTCGCGAACGCGCTGTCGCCGGCGAAGGTCAAAGAGGTCAAGATCCACGCCGACGGCGAGACGGCTCTCGTGATCGTCCCCGACTACCAGTTGTCGCTGGCGATCGGGAAGGAAGGCCAGAACGCGCGGCTGGCCGCGAGGCTGACCGGGCTCAGGGTCGACATCAAGTCGGAGTCGCAGATCAAGGCAGAGAAAGCCCCGCCGGTCGAAGCGACAGACGTTTCGGAAGCCCCGGTGGCCGAAGCCGAGGCCCCGGCGCAGGGCTGATGCCGCACTAGAGTTGTGGTCTAAACGGATTGGAGAACGAAGCAGTTGGCTAAACCACGGGTTCACGAGCTGGCGAAAGAGCTGGGGCTCAGCTCGAAAGAAGTGCTCGCGCACCTCGAAAAGATCGGGGCTGCCGTCAAGAGCCACGCGTCGACCGTGGACGAGGATACGGCCGCGCAGGTTCGCTCGGACCTAGGCAACGGATCCGC
>JAHWJK010000105.1 GCA_019348445.1 Actinomycetota bacterium
ATCGGGATCGCAGCAGGCATTGCTGTCGGTATCGGAGTCGGGACATGGGCCGCGCTTCGGCTGCGCAAACATCTAGCGGCGGGCGTGACGGGTCTCCTATCGGCGTTCTTCGGCACCGTTGCCGCCGTCTTGGTGCTGTGGGTGGTGGAGGTCAAGTTGGACGCGATAACAGGCCAGGACTCTGGGGAGTGGCTGGGCCGGGGATCTGCGGCGGGAGCCGCGATGCTCGCGGCCGTTGGTGTCCGATTCTGTATCGCTCGTTTTCGCGGATCCGACTGGGACGAACCACCTCCTTCGAACTGAAGCAAATAGCCGGCCGGTGTTCCCCTTATGATGGCGTCACTCATCGAGAGCGGGGGAGGGACCGGCCCTGTGATCCCGCCGCAACCACCGGCTGTGGCGGCAGGTGCGAACCCCGGACGGATGAGTGCCTCTCGCAGAGGTCGCCTCTTTCCGGCCGGGAAGAGGCTGTTTTGTTTTTCGCCTCCTCGAGAGACGAAGGAAGGAGAAATAAGTGTCGATCCAGACAACGGTCGTCGGTTCGTATCCGAAGCCGCCCCCCGAGGGGCGCCCGTTCACCATCCGTAAGACGAAACACGCGATAGAGCGGGGCGAAGCGACTCCGGAAGATCTCGAGCGCGCTTTCGACGAACACACGCGCGAGGTGATCGCCGAGCAGGAAGCAGCCGGGATCGACATCATCACCGACGGACACGCCCGGTGGGACGACATCTTGACGCCGTTCGCAAGGCATATGGCGGGTTTCCAGATCGGTGGCCTGTTGCGGTGGTTCGACAACAACGTCTACTACCGGCGACCGATCTGTACCGGAAAGATCGAGTGGCGGGGGCCCGCGACCGTCGATCAATTCAAGTTCGCGCAGTCGGTCGCGACGAAGCCGGTCAAGGCCGTGCTCCCGGGGGCCGTGACATTCGCTCACATGTCTGTAGACGAGCACTACGCAGACCACGAAGAATTCGCTATGTCGATCGCGCGGGTTCTCGCGCAGGAAGCTTTCGAGTTGGAGGCTGCCGGCGCGACCTATATCCAGATCGACGAACCGGCGCTGCTCGAGCATCCCGAAGATCTTCGCCTGGCACGCGAATGCACCTACATCATCACGAGCGAGTTGAAGTCCGCCGAGACGATCCTCGCGACCTATTTCGGTGACGCCAAACGTCTCGGACCGGAATTATTCGACTTCTCGGTGGCGACGTTCGGATTCGATCTGATCTCCGGTCCGGAGAACGCAGTCCTGGTCAAAGAGCTGCCGTCGGAGAAGAAGCTCCAGGCCGGGATCGTCGATGCGCGGAACACGCGACTAGAGACCGAAGAAGACCTCGAGCGGTCGATTATCGAGCTTGGTGAGATAGCGGGGGCCGAATCTCTATCCGTCAGCCCGTCGGCAGGTTTGGAGTTCTTACCGAGAGAGAAAGCCCGCGCGAAACTCGAACGTCTTGCGAATGCAGCGAAGAAGGTGGGTGCCTGATGACAACGCCAGAGCTTCCCGGCAAGGGATTGTGGACCACGTCTGTCGGCAGCATGCCGAAACCGGATTACATCCTCAAGGCGCGGAGCCAATACGCCCGCAAAGAGATCGACCGCTCGGAGCTGAAGGAGCTCGAGCAGAAGGCGACGCGGGAGTGGATCGAATTTCAGGAATCGATAGGCACAGACGTGGTCGTCGACGGCGAGATGTACCGGGGCGACATGGTTGCCTTCTTCGCCGAAGAGATGCCCGGCCTCGAGATCGGTGGTCTCGTCCGGTCCTACGGCAACCGCTTCTACCGGAAGCCGATCGCGACGGGTCCGGTGGGACGAGACAAACCCATGACGGTGGAGTGGTGGGAATACGCGCAGTCACTGACCGAAAAGCCGGTCAAGGGCATGCTCACGGGCCCGTACACGATCTGCGATTGGTCGTTCAACGAGCACTACGACAGTCGCCGTGACTTCGTCCTCGATCTCGCGAAGGCCATCCGCGACGAGGCGCTCGATCTCGAACGTGCGGGTGCGAAGTACATACAGATAGACGAGCCGGCTGCTTCGACGCGTATGGACGAGCTCGACCTCGTGATCGAAGCGATGCAGATCGTGACCGAACCACTAGAGGCCCACACGATCACGCACATCTGCTACGGCGACTTCCACCGCGCCTATCCGAAGATGTTGGAGATCCCGGTCGATCAGATCGATCTGGAGTTCGCGAACTCAGAGTACGGATTGCTCGAGGAGTTTTCCGACCATCCGTTCACGAAGTACATCGGTCTCGGGATCTCCGACGTGCACACGCACGAGATCGAGCCGGTTGACGAGATGGTTCAAGGGATCAGGCAGACCATGAAGCACATCCCACCGGAGCGCATCTTCGTCGATCCCGATTGCGGCTTGAAGACGCGAACCACCGAAGAAGCTAAAGAGAAGCTGTCGAACATCAAGAAAGCGGTAGACGTAGTCAAAGCAGAGCTTTAACCAGCGGGGGAGCCCGGTAACGGGCTGAGAGGCGGGAGACCGCGACCCCTAACCACCTGATCAGGTTCGGACCTGCGAAGGGAGCGCCCACCATGAGCATCACCGCAACGCGGCCTGTCGCCGCGGACCCAGGTATCCGTCCCGTCGCACCGCAGGAACGCGTTCTCGGCGCGTGGGACGTCGCCGTCTTATGGAGCGATCTGGGGATCGGATTGTTGGTCCTCGTCACGGGAGCGCTGCTAGTGCCCGCGCTCGGACTGGCACAGGCGCTGGTGGCCATCGTTCTCGGGTCGGTGATCGGTGTCGGCCTGCTTGCCCTCGGAGCATCGGCGGGTGGACGTCATGCGCTCCCGATGATGGTTCTGCTACGGCCCGTGCTCGGGATCCGCGGGTCGTGGGTGCCTAGTGCCCTCAACGCACTGCAGTTGGTCGGGTGGGTCGCAGTCGAACTGTGGGCGATGTCGTACGTCGCCGACCTCGTCGTCAGCCGAGTGTTCGGCTTTCAGGGTCGAGGTGTCTGGTTGGCCGTGATGGCGGTGGTCTGTACGGGGCTCGCGCTCTGGGGGCCGGTCGGAGTAACCAAGGTGTGGCTAGAGAAGTTCGGCTTCTGGGTCATCTCGGGGATCTGCCTCGTGGTCACGGTCTTGGTCGTCGCATCCGGCATCTCGTTCACGACTGGAACCGGTGGGTTCCCGAGCTTCGGACAGGCTCTGGATCTCGTCATCGCGATGCCGATCTCGTGGTTGCCGCTCGTCGCCGATTACACGCGCTTCGCCCGCGGCGGCAGGTCTGCGTTCGTCGGGACGTTTTGGGGTTATCTCGTCGCGAACGTATGGCTGTACACGCTGGGCGCGCTTCTCGTTCTGAACGCAGGTGCCACTCCGGATCCCGGCGGTATCGCGGTCGGGATCCTCGCGGTTGCCGGTGGATCGGTAGCGGGGTTGGTGTTCTTGGTTGGGCTTTTGGTGGGGGAGACAGACGAGGCTTTCGCGAATCTCTACTCGACAGCCGTGAGCATCCAGAACATCCTCCCGCGGGTATCGCATCGCGTGTTGATCGTGGGCGTCGCCGGTGTCGGGGCCGGTCTGGCTGCTTTCTTCACGATGGTTGCATACGAATCCTTCCTGTTCTTCATTGGGTCGGTCTTCGTTCCGCTCTTCGGCATCCTGGCCGCCGACCACTTCGTCGTGAGGCGCGGCGACGTCGAGATCGACGGTCTTTACGACCGGGGAGGTAGGTACTGGTTCAAGGGCGGATTCCGCGTCGCTGCGGTCGTGCCGTGGGTGATCGGATTCTTCGTCTTCCACTGGGTGAACCCGAGCCCACTATCGTGGTGGATGGACGCGATGAACGCGATGTTCGGCGAACCCGTATCTGCGAAGGTGTCGTGGCTCCCCGGGTCGATCCCGTCGTTCGCCGTCTCTTTCGTCGTGGCGCTCGTCCTCTTTCGAAGAACTAATATCGCCGCGAGTTCTGTCCGAGCCCCCGATAGAGATCGTGAGGCCACTCCTTGAAGATCGAAGCGCAATGCGATACCTGCCGCAGGACCTTCCTTCTGTCGCAGATCGGTCCCGACTCGGATGCGCCGGGGAGGTGCCCCTTCTGCGGAGCCCGATTCGCGCGGCACTACTCCACAGTTCTGGTCGATGCCGTCGCTCAAGCCGAAGGGTCCGCGGCTGCGTTCGTGGCGACACTCGGTCGCCTACAGGCGATGGAGACCGGTTTCGATCTAGACATCGAAGGTCTCTTGAGGACGATCGGCGAGCAGGTTCGGGCGCAAGACACCCACGCCTCGACGGCGTAGCCCGTAGTGGCCGAAGCCGAAAAGTTGCAGGTCCTCGTCGTCTCGCGCGATGAGGCGGTCCTCGACGACGCGCGCTTCGGTTTCCCGTCCCACGTCGAGATAACGACTGCAACCGACGCTACAGACGCGGCTCGCCAGTTGGAGAACCTCCGACCGTCGGTCGTCATCGTCGATCAGAGGACGGGAAACGCAGGCGGGTTCGCTCTCGCGACCGACATGTCGCAGATAAACGCCCTCCGAGAGATACCGATCCTCGTGCTCCTCGAGCGCGACCAAGACGCGTGGCTGGCGCGTGAGGTAGGTGCCACCATGCATCGAACGAAGCCGATCGCGGCCGAAGCGCTCGCGGCCGACGCTCTTTCACTCGTCTCTTAAAAAACGCCTTCCCGCGAAAAAAACCTCCGTCGGCCCCCTTGCGGCCACGCGAATAACATATTTAGAATTACAAAAGTGTGATTTGGAGCACGTTCGGTGCCGAGAGCGAGCTCCAGGTCGTGGGGAAACGAAAGGACCGGGGATGCAGCGGATCACGACGAAGCTTCTTCAGCCCGTGGAATGGCAGACGAACGCCCGGTGCGCGGAGGTCGATCCCGAGATCTTTTTCCCCGAGCGCGGCGGCTCGTCAAAGGCCGCGCGCGCGGTGTGCGGACAGTGCGAAGTCCGTATGCAATGTCTCGAGTACGCGTTGAACAACAAGGAACAGTTCGGTATCTGGGGTGGAACTTCCGAACGCGAACGACGCAGGCTGCGCAAGGAACGCACGCTTCGTCGACTGCGCGCGGTGTCGTGATCGACGCGTCACACACACGTCGAAACGGCGCGCGCGACACACAAAACTCGTTTGTATTTGCGTGTGATTGCATGCGCGTGACGCTTGTTAGTTGCAAAAACAACGAGATTGACTTGCAACACGCGTCCAAATGTTGCCTAATTGCACGTTGAATGCGCGTTTGTGACGCGTGTTCGTGGTAATTCTTGAAGTTGCGCGCGTTGTACAGCGTTGCTTCGAGAGGGGAAAGGTGACGACGAGTCACCTCGAGCCGGGAAGAGGAGGTGCTGCAGTTGGCTGCAAAGAAGACGACTGGTCGGAAGCGCACGGGCGGAGCCCGTAAGTCTTCCGCTAGGAAGTCGACGTCCCGTTCGACGGGAGCACGCAAGAGCACCGGCCGCAAGAGCACGGGCCGCAAGAAGTCGACGGCGCGGAAGAGCACCGGTCGCAAGAAGTCGACC
>JAHWJK010000024.1 GCA_019348445.1 Actinomycetota bacterium
ATGTTGCGCCGCACGAACGACTGCCTCGGGCGCCTCATCTCCTGGACCTTCTCGATGGCCTTGGTCGCGGCGACGCCGGCGATCACTTTCTTGAGCAGAGGGTTCATAACGCCTCCTCGCAGACGACTTTCTTCCTGACGAGGGTTTCTACCCAGCAGGCGTCGCTCCCAACCGGCCGCGTGCTTGAACGGCTGTTCAGAGGCCTCTAACGGCTGCCCAAGCCCGTAGCACCGCAGCTACGGGAAGATGGCGACGTGATCGTCAGCAGGGAGTTCGAGGTCAAGACCGGCGGCTGCTTCGACGCGGTCGACGTCACGGGCGAGGTCGAGCAGACCGTGGCGGAATCCGGGGTGGGCCACGGCAGCGTGCTCGTGTTCTCGCCGCACACGACGTGCTCGGTGATCGTCGGTGTCGGGGGGGCCGAGACCGCTCGGTCGCTCCAGGCGACGCTCGATGCGATCCAGGCCGAAGACGGTTACTACGCGCACGACGATCTCGCGATCCGGACCGAGAACCTGGTCGAGGACGAGCCCGCCAACGCGCCGGCCCACATCCTTCATGCCGTCGTCGGGAAGACCTCGGAGACGATCCCCGTCGTCGATGGCCGCGTCGTTCTCGGCGACGGGCAGCGCGTGCTGTTCGTGGAGCTCGACGCGTCGCGGCCGCGCCGCTACCTGATCCAGGTCCTCGGCGAATAAGTGAGCGTCGATCCCCGCGTCCCGTGGCTGGTCGACGATCTGCTGCGGGTCGAGGAGTTGCTCCTCGAGACCGCGGGATCGTCACTGCATCCCCTCGTCAGCGAATCGTCGACGCATCTGATCCGTGCCGGTGGCAAGAGGCTGCGGCCGTCCCTCGTGCTGGTGTCATCGCGCGCGGGCGAGCCGGGTCGCCGCGCAACGGATCTGGCCGCGGCCGCGGTCGAGCTGATCCACCTCGCGACGCTGTATCACGACGACGTCATCGACGAGACCGACACGCGCCGCGGCGCTCCGACGGTTCATTCGAAGTGGGGGGTCGAGGTGGCGGTGCTCGCGGGCGACTACCTCTTCGCGCACGGATCTGCTCTCGGAGCGGAAGCCGGGCACGACGTCCCCGCGATCCTGGCGAAAGCGGTTGCGGACGTCTGCGAAGGCCAGATAGTCGAGACCGCGGCACTGTCCGATCCACGGCGGGGGACCGACCACTATCTCGGCACGATCTCCGGCAAGACGGCGGCGCTGTTCCGGGCGTCGTGCGAGATGGGGGCCACGACATCTGGTGCCGACGGCGAGGCGCGCGCCGCGCTCGCGGAGTACGGCCATCATCTCGGGATCGCGTTCCAGATCGTCGACGACCTTCTCGATCTGATCGGAGATCCTGCGATCACCGGCAAGATCCCCGGGACCGATCTCAAAGAAGGTGTCTTCACGCTGCCCGTGCTGATCGCGGTCGAACGAGCCGAAGAGCTTGCCGCGATGCTCGAGCGAGGCGAGCGCGATCTCGCGTCGGTCCTGCCGGTCCTCGAAGACACCGGCGCGTTGCTCGAGGCGCGAGAAGTGGCCGAGGAACACGGCAGGTCGGCGGCCGCGGCGTCTCGGCGCGCGGGATCGGGAGACTGGCAGCTCGCCCTCGAAACGATCGTCGAGGGGGTCCTCGCACAGGTTCCGCTGCTCCAGCGCTAGGTTGGCGGAGAAGCGATCGACCAACGAAGGGGGCTGTGATGACACACATCAAGCAGATGCTCGACGCGCATCCGTGGCCGGGTCACGTCGACCGGGAGGTGCTGGCGGAGTGCATCAACGCGTGTTTCGACTGCGCCGACACGTGCACGAGCTGTGCCGACGCGTGTCTGTCCGAGGAGCAGGTGGCCGATCTCAGGAAATGCATACGGCTCAACCTCGATTGCGCCGAGATCTGCTCGGCTACGGGGCGCGTGCTGGTGCGTCAGACGGAGTACGACGCTCCTACCTCGAAGGCGATGCTGGAGGCGTGTCGCGAGGTGTGCCGGACGTGTGCGGAGGAATGCGAGAAGCACGCGTCGCACCACGACCACTGCCGCATCTGCGCCGAGGCCTGCCGGGCGTGCGAAAAGGCCTGTGGTGAGCTCCTGGAGGCCATGAAGTAGTGCGTCACTAGGTTGGTACGCGCTCGTTACCGTCCGGACACGTGTGCCGAGCATGATCGGTGGCATGAAAAGGATCCGTGCCGTGATCGCCGACGATGACGCGTCCATGCGTGAACTCGTGCGGGAGACGCTGAGCCGAGAAGGCGCCGTCGTCGTCGCTCAAGCTGCCGATGGATTAGCCGCGGTGGAGCTATCGCTCGAGCACCGGCCCGACGTTGCGGTCCTCGATATCCAGATGCCGGAGCTCGGGGGCGACACCGCGGCGCAAGTCCTCCGCACGCTCGACCCCGGCATCGGTCTCGTGCTCTTGTCGAGCGACCCGTCGGCTGCCGCCCCCGAGGCGCTGAGTTCGGTCGACGCCGTCCTGTCGAAGCTCGAGATGGCTCGACTCGGGCATGCGGTTCGGGACGTCGTTACGAGCGATGAGAGATGCGGGTCGATCCGCATCGCCTGACAAGCGTTACCGGACCGTTACACGCGGGTGACGATGCTGCCGCCTCTGTAGCCGAATCTCATGTCGTGAACGTCGCCGGGCTCATCTCGGTCCCCTTCGCGGGTCCCGCCGCCATCCGGGCAACGGTTGCCAGCGTGCTTCTCTCTGAAGGCGTCGACATCATGTCGAGTCGCAAGGCATTACGTCACGGCACGCCCGTCTACGTACGAGCCGACTCCGCCGCCGAGGACGTGATCGCACGGCTGCGAGAGATCAGCGTGAAGATGGTTCCCGTCGTCGAGGGATTCGACCTGCTCGGCTTCTTCGATATCTCCGACACTGCCTCATAGCGCCGTCCTCGGTACCCTCGTGATGATGGACGAGAAGATCTTGCTCGTCGAAGACGACGCCGCGATACGTGAGACGACTTCCCGCGCGCTGGAGAACATGGGGTTCCGCGTCTCGAGCGAGTCCGACGGGCGCCAAGCGCTTTTCAAGTTCAGGAACGACGCCTTCGACGTCGTGATCCTCGACATCATGCTTCCGTCGCTGAACGGGTTCGAAGTTTGCAAGGAGTTGCGCCGCGACAGCGGCGTGCCGATCATCATGGTGACGGCACGCGACGAAACGAGCGACGTCGTCCTCGGGCTGGAATCGGGAGCCGACGATTACGTAACGAAGCCATTCGAGATCGACGAACTAGCCGCTCGGTTGCGCTCTGCGCTCCGTCGCTCCGGTATGGACAACACTCGGCAGAAGTTCCGCGCAGGAGATCTCGAGATCGACGCCTCTGCATTCAAAGTGTTCAGGCGCGGCGAAGAGATCCCCGTTACCGCTACCGAGTTCAAGCTTCTGCTCGAGCTCGTGAAGAATGCGGGCAACGTGATGACGCGAGAGATGCTCCTAGAGCTCGTGTGGGATTACGGGTACCTGGGCGATTCGCGCGTCGTGGATATGGCGATCAAACGGCTGCGCAGGAAGATAGAAGACGACCCCTCGAATCCGACGGTCGTCCACACGGTCCGCGGGGTCGGCTACCGCCTGGAGCCTTGAACGAGCGAGTCCCAGTCGGCGGACGGTTCAGGTGGAGGCTGACGCTGTCGTTCGTCGTGGTCGCCGGCATCGCGGCCGGGATCGTCGCTGGTGGGTCGTATTACCTCGTTCGGCGCGACCGGTATGCGAGCTTCATCGAACGTTCCGTTAGCACGGCCACGCTCGTCGCTTCGTTCGCCGAGCTGGGTGCGACCACAGATGCGGCTCGCGATCTCGTCGACAGGCTCGACAAGCAGGGACGGTTCGAAGTCATAGCCGTGATGCCCGAAGGCGCCGCGGCTTCCGACGATCGACTCGACCCCGAGCGGCTACCGGCTCTCGAGAAGGAATGGGAGGAGGGGGCCCGCTACGGCGAGACCGAGGTCGAGGGCCAGCACTTCGTCGTCGTGTCTCCGTCAGAATCCGCGACCGCGCAGCTGTACTTCTACTTCTCCGCCGAGAACATCGAGGCCGAACTAGCGCGGCTGCGGACCGCGCTCGTTCAGTCGTCGCTCATGGTCCTGCTCATCGCGGGTCTGGCCGGTTACATCATGGCGAGGCAGACGCTGCGACCCGTCGCGCGTGCGAGTACGGCAGCCCAGGCTCTCGCCGAAGGTTTGCTCGAGACGCGTCTTCCGGTCGAGCGTCAGGACGAGTTTGGTACGTGGGCCGTCTCGTTCAACGAGATGGCGGACGCTCTTCAGGACAAGATCGAAGCTCTGACCGAGGCGCGCGAACGCGAGCGGCGGTTCACGTCGAACGTCGCGCACGAACTCCGTACGCCGTTGACCGCGCTCGTTACCTCCGCGTCGATGCTGCGCTCCGAGCTCGCGTCGATGGCACCGGAGGCGCGGTGGGCGGCCGAGCGGCTGATCTCGCAGGTGACGCGCCTTCGCGATCTCGTCGAGGAGATCCTGGAGATATCCCGGCTCGAGTCGGGCCAGCAGTCGCTGTCTTACGCCACGGTCGATGCGCGGCGCTTCCTCGAAGCCCTCGTCCGCAACCATCGGTGGGAACACGACGTACAGATCGACGCGCGGTCGGAGGCGTTCGCATCGGATCCGCGCCGGTTAGAGCGTGTGGTCACGAACCTCATCAGTAACGCGCTGCATCACGGAGGCGGGTCGGCTTCGGTGACGGTGCGCTCCGACGATGGCTCGGTTCGGATCCAGGTGAAGGATTCTGGTCCCGGTATCGCGCCGGTCCATCTGGAGCGGATCTTCGATCGCTTCTACAAGCTCGATCCCGCGCGCAGTGGAGGCAGTGGACTAGGGCTCGCGATCGCGCGGGAGAACGCGCGTCTTCTCGGAGGCAACATCGAGGTCGAAAGTGAAGTTGGTGGAGGAAGCACGTTCACGGTCACGATCCCTCGTGCTCCGGACGTGACGGTCGTCTAGGCAGCGGAGTCCGCGGTGCTGTCCCATGCCGCGAGAGCGGCTTGACGCGCGCGATGGAGGAGGGCCTTGACGCGCTCGGGCGTCGACTGCAGCCGGAGGGCGAGTTCCTTGTGCGACAGATCTGACACCGCTCGCATCCGCAGCGCGCTGGCGTAACGATCCGGCAGCCGGTGCATGACCTCGTCGAGGCGTCCCGGTCCAACGTCGATCAAGAGCACCTCCGGCGACCGATCGTCGGGAGCATCCTCGAAGGAATCCGTCGGATGCGCTCGATTTCGGGAGTTGCGCCGGTACATGTCGATCGCGATGTTGCGGGCCAGCGTCTTCATCCACGGACCGAGGACCATCTCGCGGCGTTCGCCCTGGAGGGCCAGGTACGCGCGCAGGAAGACCTCCTGGGTCGCATCCTCGACGTCTTCGGATCGGATGAGGATCCGGCCACACGTACGCTCGACCAGCGTCACGAAGCGGTCGTGGAGCTCGGTAAAGGCACGACGGTCGCCGGTCTGGATGCCGCGCACGAGCTCGGCATCGGAGCCGTAGATCGCTGCGTCGTTTCGTTCCAGTCCGCCCATGTCGTAATTCCAAACGCCGGCTGGATGGCGCCGACGCCGGATCCCGGGCGAATGTGTCGCCGGCGAGACACTTTCCGCGCTTTCGGGCAGAAATGTCGTCTTCGTTACCCGGTTGTTACCGAACCGACTCCGTCCCGACCGGCCGGGCGGACAACCTTGTCTCTGTTCGGCTCGCTTGAGCCGTCCCCCCCGCCCCGGCGCTAATAGCGCCGGGGCATCGGGGAGATCGATCGCCCGGAGGTTGTGGACGTGGCACTACGAGCTGCTGCTCCGCCTTTCGCCGGCTTCGCGCCTGGTGTCCGCAGCGGTGGCCTCGCGTGGCTGGAACGGGAGCTGCGCCGCTCGTCGCCCGTTCCCCTGCCGTCCCGCGCGATAGAGGAGCTGTGCGCCGCGGTGGAAGAAGTGACGCTGCGCGCGGGGGAGACCCTGTATGCGAAACACGAGCGGCCGTCCGGCGTGTGGATCATCCGCGCCGGTGCCGTCGAGCTGTTCGACTCGAACGGCAAGAACCGTTACGTCGTAAGCGTTCTGCGCATCGGTGACTTCGTCGGCGACCTGCATCTCCTGGTGGGGGCCGAGTCGCCGTTCACCGCGAAGGCGGTCGAGCGCACCCTCGCGTTCTTCGTGCCGAGAGGCGATTTCGAGCGGATCGTCCACAGCTATCCGGCTCTCGGCCTCGCGTGGTCGTCGCAGTGCGCGCGCCGTCTCGCCCGGACCCGGACGCGGATATTCGAGATCCTCGTGAAAGACCCCTTCCAGCGGCTCGCTCGTCTGCTGGTGGAGGAGAGCGTCGGCAACCGCGTGAGGCTCCCGCAGAAGACGTTCGCGCAGATGCTCGGCATGTCCCGTACGTCGGTGAACCGGGCGCTCAAGACGCTCGAACGGCGCGGCGTCATCTCGCTCAGCTACGCCGCGGTCCAGATCGTGGACCGGGACGCGCTCCAGGCGATCGCCCACGAGGGCCTCGACCGGGCCGCCTAGACAGCTCGCCGCCCTCGTCTCCGTCTCTCTCCGGCAGGTTTGCCCACTCGCGCCTTTGGACATACTTTCGCAAGCAGGTGTATAACAGTTGCAAGCAAACCGCTACGGAGGAGGAATCATGGCCAGCTCCAGGAGCCAGACGATCGACCGGGTGCGCGAGCGCGCGCTCGAGCTCGGCGTCTACCTCCCGCTCGGCGCCTACAGCGCCGTCCGGGACGAGATCGTCGATATCGATGCCACGCGCATCCGCAAGCTGTACGAAGGCCTGGTCGACCGGGGTCAGAGCCGCGTCGATGACGCCCAGAAGGTGCTCAAGGTCCGCACCCGGGGTATCCGCCGCCAGGCGAAGGACACCGCCGACGACGTCGAGTCGACCACTCGCAAGGCGAGCAAGCGGGCCTCGGTCGCCGCTAACAACATCGCGCCGAAGCTCCCACGCGTCGCGGCCCCCAAGAACGCGAGCGAGCTCCCGATCGAGGGCTACAACTCGATGACCGCGAGCGAGATCGTCACGCGTCTGAAGGGCCTCACGCAGACCGAGCTCGCGAAGGTCTACAAGTACGAGCAGGCGAACGAGGGCCGCGCCACGATCCTCGACGCGATCGACTCGAAGCTGATCGTCCTGCCGATCACGACCTACGACGCGCTCACGGTCGACGAGATCGCGACTCGGCTCGAGCGCCTCTCGGAGGACGAGCTGAAGACGATCCGTCGCTACGAGGCCGACACCAAGGCCCGCGCCGGAGTCCTCGACAAGATCGACTCCCTGCTGAGCGTCTAGCGTTCTTTCTAAACATGGCGGTGCTATAGACCGCCTGGACTAGAAAGAAAGGCTTAGCGCACCAACTTGGGCCCGGCTGACTTCGGTTGGCCGGGCCCAAGCCTTTTCACGAACATGTCCACGAGGTGTTCGATGTACGCGCTCTCGTCGACCGGGAGCATGTGCTTGCCTCCGAGGATCTCCTGCTCGACGAAGAACGCGAGCAGTGAGTTGAAGAAGAGACGAGCCGCGATATCCGGATCCACCTTTGCTCGGGCGCGCTCGTTCATCCGGTCAGCCAGGATCTGAGACAGCTCTTGTATCGACTCACCGACCGCGTCGGCGAAGAACGCCTCTTTCTCTTCGGGGAAGACCTGCACCTCTTGCAACAGAAGTCGCGTGAGCTCGGTGTTCTGGCGCAGCACGTCGAAGAAACCGCGCGCCAACACGATCAGTAGCCCACGCAGGTCCAATTGCTCTGCCAGCTGCGGGAGCGTCCGCAACAGCGGCAAGAACGAATGCTCGTCGATGATCGCCCGGAACAGATCGCGTTTGTTCTCGAAGTAGTGATAGATGAGGCCCTCGGTTATGTCCGCGGACCGTGCGATGTCGCGCATCGACGTTCCGTGGAAACCTTTCGTTGCGAAGAGATGAAGGCTCGCCTGCAGGATCTCTTCGCGCCGGTCACGACGCTGGTGCGGATCGCGTCCCGGCTCCTTCGCCATCAGCGGCCTTTGGCTCGCGCGCTGTGGCCCCCGCGTTTGCGATCGTTGATCTGTCGGAGGAGCTCCTCGCGCGCCTCTCGAACCGCCATCCCAACGTCCGCGTTCTCGGCCTTCGCGATCAGATGGTTCCGTCCGTAGTCGAGTTCGATCGTGACTCGTTGTGCCTTACCGCCCCTCTCGCTTTGTGCGTGACTCACCCGGACGTCGGCAGTGGCCTCCTCTTTGTAATCCTGCAGGCGACGGTCGATCTTCTCGAGATCTCGGGAGATCGCATCGATCTCTTCCTGTTTGAGATGGTTCCCCGGGGCCGAAACGCGGATCCTCATCGATCTCCTCTCGTCGCCTCAGCCGACCTTATCCGTTCAGCCAGTCGAGTAGGGGCTCGAGTCGCGCCGTCCCGTGGAAGTTCTCGACGACGTGTTTGCGTCCCGCACTACCCATCTGCTTCGCCAGGTTCGGGTTCTCTAACAGGCCCGCGATCCTGTCGACGAGGGCCGCGCGATCCAGCGCGTCGATGACGAACCCGGTGCTTCCATCGATGACCGCCTCGGGAGTTCCACCGGAACGACCGGTCACGCACGGCACGCCGCATGCGGCCGCTTCCAACAACACGATGCCGAGGCCCTCGACCTCGAGACCTCGATAGCGATCGGCCACCGCGAGCGCGAACACGTCGGCCATCGCGTAGACATCGGGTGCGAGCTCGTCCGGCACGCGCCCCGTGAAGATCACTCCGTCGTTCTCCGCCATCTTCCGGAGCCGTCTCTCTTCCGGTCCCGTCCCCGCCACGACCAATACGGCCCGAGGGACGCGCTGTCGGATCGCCGGCAGCGCCTCGATGAGACGGTCGATGCCCTTACGAGCCACGATGCGCCCGAAACAGAGCACGACTTTGTCATCACCGCTTATGCCGTATCTCTGCCGCGCCCTGGAACCACCGATATCCGGACGGAACCGGTCGACGTCGACGCGCGCTCGCAACGTGTGCATCGGCGGGGTCCGATGGCCCTTGTGCGAGAGGAAACGCGACATCTTCGCCGCGGTGTAGTCGCTGACCGCGAAGAGCACGTCGGCTCCGCTGAGTGCGGTTGCCACACGCGCCGCCAGCCCCGGCACCGCGCTCGGCACGATCAACTCGGCTCCGTGTGCGATCACCGCGTAGGCGATGCCGGCCCTCGACAGCATCGGAGCTAGGAGCACGAGTGGCCACGGCGTTCCGAAGATCACCCGCTCCGTCCCCATTTCGCGAGCCGCCGCGACGATGGCCCGGCCCACCTGAGGGCGCGGAACCAGCATCAGCGGTGGGCCCGGCTCCGTTCGGTACGGAAGATCGGTCGGCAAAGGCGTGCCGTCCCGCCGCGCCGGAGCCATCACCGCAACCCTCGGAGCCAGCTCCTCGCACAGGGCAGCGAGATAGGACTCGATCCCTCCGCGCCCCGGAAGGAACGAGCTCGTCACCATCAATGCGTCGCTCATCGGAAAGATTCTCACCGCTCTGCTCAAGCGGAATGACCCCCCTGCCGATAGTCCAAAAGACCTAGTTACATCCGGCTAGTCACCGGGTGGTTCGGGAGGTGAAGGGGTCGTGATGAGAGTGGTTGCAGGGGGTTTTCCAAAGAGGCTCGCCGAGTCTTTGCAGGCACCGGCAGACGAGGAAGATCCTCTGCAGCTCCTCTACTCGATCGTCGAGGTGGTCGACCGAACCGATTCCTACACGTCGGGCCACTCGGCTCGCGTTGCCGACCTCGCGGCCGTGATCGCGCGGCTCATCGATTGCAGCGCCGGCGATATCGCTGTCATCAAGCAAGCGGCCTTCCTTCATGACATCGGCAAGATCGGCATCCCCGAGAAGGTCCTTCGGAAATCGGGACCGCTGACGCGGGAAGAGCGTCACATGATCGACCTGCACCCGATCTTCGGCGCGAGCATGCTCGCCCGCGTTCCCGAAGCGGCTGCGCTGGTCCCACTCGTCCTCCACCATCACGAACATTGGGACGGGCACGGCTACCCGGGCAAACTCGCGATGACCGACATCCCCGTCGGCGCCCGCGTCATCGCGATCGCGGATGCATACGACGCGATGACGTCGTACCGAACCTATGGCCCCGCGATGACTTCCGAGCAAGGACTGGACGAGCTGCGGAGGTGGTCGGGAAAGCAGTTTGAGCCGCGGCTCGTCGACACGATGCAGGAAGCGTTCTCCTATGGATTGATCGAACGCAAGAAGAGCGTGGTCTTCCCGGAGAGCTTCGGCGGCGTTCTTACCTAGACCGTCTCCGCGCGAGTGCAACGCGCGGCTTGCGGCGCAGCCCATGTACGGCCGCGTACGCGGCCCCCATCACCATCGCGGCGAGATACAGCGGAGCGGGACTCGGACGGTTGTCCTTGTACGCGGTGAATTCGTAGACCTCTTCCTTCGCACTCTGGAACCTCGAACGCTGCCGCGCGACCGCAACCTGCAGCTGTTGTTGTTCCTCGGTCGCGAACGCGCCTTGTGCTTGGGCCATCTGCTGTGTACCGGGGATCTGCTCGATCGGTGGCGGCGGAGGTGGGGGCAGCGCCGCGAGCGCGACCACGACGCGCGCTACCGGCGGCACGAGCAGCGGTAACACCTCGTCGAGCTCCCGTTGTTCCTGCGCGACCGGATCGGGCTTGCACGTCACGGTTGCAAGGCTCCTGGCTTCGACGTTGTTGCCCACGAGAGCCTGCAGCGGGACCTTGTTGTTCTTGGTGCCGAACAGCGAAGGTGGACAGCGGAACGTGACATCGAACGAGATGCGGTTCGGTTCCTTGAGGTTGACGCTCTCGAGGAAACCCGGAGTGATCGACTGCACCAGCTCATCGGACTCGCGCGGCACGAGCTCGACCCCGACCTCGTGCGTTACTGCTTTCAACGTCGCGACGATCGCGGGGGCCAGGTTGAGGCTCCCGTCGTAATCCTCGTCCGAGATCTCGCACACCAACGCCTGCCCCGGAGCGATGTCCGGCGAACCGTTCTCGTCGCAGTCGACGGGCACCTGGGCGAACGTGTTCGTCTGCCTGGCCATCTCTCGAAGGTCGTCCTCGCCGTTCGCGCCGTTCGGCCCGTAGATCGCGAGCCCGACCTGCAGGATCCCCTTGTCTTTCAGTGCTTGCGCCACGGTCGCGAACGGAGGCGACGGATGCTGCGTCTCGTTGTGGAAGCGCGCATCGGTGATGTTGACGATGACCTTCATCGCCTCTCTGCGGAACCCGGCATCCTGGTCCGCCGGGACCCACGGCGGATCGCCGGCACCGGTCGCGGCCTGGTAGAGACCGGTCAGCTGCGACTCGGGTTGGTCGAGCGCGCCACCACCCGATGACTCCAGACGTTCGAGCGCTGCTTTCAACTGGGCGTCGACGGGGCCGATCACGCGATTCAGCCGATAGGGGAAGTCGCCCGCCTGCGCGTCGCCGTACCCGGGGATCGGGTAGTCCTTGAACTCGCCGACGCCGAACTGCACGTCGAGACCGGCGCCCGCGAGGTCCTCGATGATGTCCTGCATCCCGACCCTCAACCCGGCGATCGTCGAGTCCATCGAGCTCGACGTGTCGACGAGGAAGAAGACGTCGAGCGGATTCGGCAGGGGTGGCAGGTCCAGGTTCATCTGCACCGTCTTCTTCTGCCCCGGTGCGAGTTTGAGCTCGACTTTGCGCGGGTTCATCTCGGGGACTCCATGGGTTTCGATGTCGACCGCGTGAATCTCGAACGGGCTAAGCGTCACGCCGCCGGTGAGGTTGGGGAGGAGCTCCAGCGTCGTCGTCGTCCGGCCGACGAGCGTCGGCGCCGTTTTGGTGATCTCGATGTCCAGAAGGTCGACGTGACTCGGCGGCGTGATGTCGCGCCATCCCTCCCGCGTGAGTTGGAACAAACCTTCGTGCATCGAGAACACGACGTCGTAAGGTGCTCGGCCGTGCGCGATCGCTAGACCGTGCCCCGTCTTCGGACCGGAGATGCGCGTCCACGTACGTCCTCCGTCGAGCGACAGGCTGAACGTGAACGTCTCCGGCTCCCACGCGAGGATGCGCGAGGACGCGGTCGTGCCATGCCATACGTCGGCGAGAGGGATGTTCGGCGGCACGTACTCGATGTTCTGCCGCGAGTTGCCTCCGTCGGTCGAGTGGTACAGGCCCCCACCACCCCAGAACCACAGTTCGTTCGAGTTCTGGGGGTCGACCGCGAGGTCGAACGCGCCGCCTTGCGGAGGCAACTTCGACCGTCGTTCCCACGTTCGCCCTCCGTTCGTCGACGCGTAGAGCTCGTCGGCGCCGGTCGGAAGAGACGTCTGGACGTAAACGAAGTTCGGCGAGTTCGGGGCGACGTGGATCCCGTGAGCATTGCCGGTCGCGGGCGGAAGACCTTCGTCGGACGCGCGCCACGTCTGACCACCGTCGCGGCTCACCACGACGTGAGGTCGTATCAGTGCGCCCGCTTTCTCTTCGACCAACAGGTAGATCTGGTCGTGCGCGTACTTGCTCTCCGGGATCTCGATGTCGACTATCTCGGAGTTGACGCCGGAGAACGGCACGTCGAGGCTCGGCAACGTGTCGAGGACCAACCGCGGCTCCCACGAACAACCGAGATCGAGAGTCACCATCAGGCTCGTGCCGTTCGTCGCGACCAGGACGTTCGGTGCATACGGATGAACGGCGAACTCGGTGATCGTCCGCGGTCCCGCGGGGTATTGCGGCGACGCGACGGTCGTCCACGTCCCGTCGTTGAACACGCCGGGACAGATCTCGTCGGCGGACGCGGTGAGGCTCAGTGGCGCCACCACGAGAACGAGCGCGAGCGCGGCCGTCAGGGCGCGCAGCAGTCGGGTCATGGGGCTAAGGGTTCTCCGCACCTAGGGATTTTCCCCTGACATGAAACGGCCCCCGGGAGTCATCCCGGGGGCCGTCTGCCCGCTTGTGTAGCCGGAGTGTTACTACTTCTTGGCTTTGACCAGGAAGACGTCGAACCCACGCTGGATGTCGTTGGAGAAGACGTACTTGCTTCCCTCGTGGATCTTCGAAGACCAGCTCGAGCCGCCGTCCGGCTGGAACCAGCCGATCTCCTTGACGCCACCGGCCGAGTGCTCGCCGAAGGCGGCACCGGTCATGTCGGAGATGTCGAGGACGCGGGTCCCGGCCGTGTACCAGGAGATCGACAGGGTCTTGCCATCGTCGGAGAGGTCGAAGACGTGGCTCGTGCATCCGCCGAGGCCACCCTGGTTGTCCTTGGCCATGATGAGCTCTTTGGGCTCGTAGATGCCGGTCAGGATCGGCATGACGCCACCCTCGAGACGGTAGAAGTAGAGCGCACCGCCGGGGCACGGGTAGCCCATGCCGCCGCCGCCCTCGTCGCCGATGATCAGGCCCTTGTCGTCGGCCGTGAACTTGGCGTCATGGGTGATCGAGCAACCGGGGCACTGGAACACGTTCTGAAGCTTCGGGTTCTCGACGTCTGTCGTGTCGAAGAGCTCGATGCTCTCGATGCCGGCGGTAACGGCCTGCGTGCCCTTGCTGTTGAACGAGATGTCGTGCGGGCTCATGCCGACGCTGAGCGCGGTGTTGACGAGCTTCGGCTTCTTCGGGTCCTTGATCGACCAGATCTCGATCGATCCGCGGCCGTTCACCAGATCCGAATCCGAGTTGTAGACGTACGGCTTCTTCGGGTGCGCGGTGACGTTGTGCGAGCCGCGCGCGATCTCGGCGACACCGATCGCCTTCGGCTTCTTCGGGTTCGAGATGTCGACGGTCATGAAGCCCTTCTTGCCGTTCATCAGGCACGACTCGGGTCCCCCGGCGGAGTCCGCCGCCATGAGGAGGGTCTTCTGGTCGTGGCTGATCTGGATGTCGCTCTGGTACACGGAGCACTTCAGCCACGCGACTTCCTTCGGCTTGGCGGGGTTCGTGATGTCGATGACGTGCAGGCCGCCGCCGTCCTTGATCTGAGCGAACGAGCCGGTGAACGCGTAGTCGCGCCCTTTGATCGTCGCGAACTCCATGTCCGAGCCACCTGAGTAGCCGATGTTCGCGATGATCTTCATGTTGCGGCCTTCGCCCTTGAGCGGGGCGTTGGTCCTCTCCGCTGCCGCGGGGGCCGCGACCGCACCTGCGACCAGGCCCGCAACGGCGGCGGTGGCGACAAGCGCTCTACGCGTCCGTTTCATCCTCGTGCTCCCTTCCTTCTTTTTGTTTGGTTAACGAGTTACTTGACGACGAAGGTTTTGGTGACGGTCAGCGTGTCGAGCGGCATCGCGCTGCTCGTGAAGTACGCGGATGGCGCTGCGCTGATCGATCCACCGAAGATGTTGGTCCCGGGCGTGATCTTCGAGCCCTTCTTGGCGCCGATGAGCTTTGCCGGCACGGGCACGGTGATGGTGCCGGCGCCTGCATCGAACTGGGCCTCGACGATTCCGAGCTCTTGGCAGATCGTCACGTTCGCCTCGTTCGCGGCGCAGTTACCACGGATGAAGAAAGGAGCGTGGCCGGGGTTACGCGGAGGCGGGCACTGGCCCGAGGTCGGGTCACAGACGCCACGGCTGTAGTTGGTGAACTTGCCGTCGAGCTCGACGAACTTGCCGTTGACGTTCATGTCCCACGTGTAGCGGCTGAACTCGGGGACGCCGCCTGTGGCCGGAAGCGAGTTGAGCTGGATGACGAAGTTGACGTTCTTGCCGTCAAAGGAGATCGCGGCGCCGGTGAGGTCCTGACCGAGGGCATCTCCGACCGGATTGAGGTTCGGGTCCACGGCGTGGCCCCAGTCGCCCTTGGCGTCGGTTCCGACGGTGAGCGGCTTCTTGGCCTTCTTAGCGGTAGCGGTGCCACCGAAGATGCTCAGTACGAGCGCTGCTGCGCCGAGCAGTGCAACGATCTTGCGTGCTTTCATGACTTTCTCCTTTTGGAGTTCCATTCCCCTATGAGGGGTGATTTCGCCGCCACGGCGCGGCCTCCTGCAATCACAAAACGGGACGAATGCGACAGGCGCCCGGCGGCAGGTGATGGGCGCCTCGCGGCGAAATGAGTCTCTGCGGACCTACACCTTCTTTATTAGGAGCACTGAGACGAATGACGAAGCTGAGGAAGCTCTTCGCCGTCGGAGTCGCCGGCCTGGTAGCACTCTCGCTGATGGGCGGGACGCAGACCGTCGCTGCTGCTGCAGGCCCGAAGTTCATCAACCTGAAAAAGGTGCCCAAGCCGAAGATCTCGGGGGCCGAGATCATCACCGGCCTCGAGGAATTCGTTAACAAGTTCCCGATGCGGCACAACATGCTGCCGAACAACGACGCCGCCGCGAAGTTCCTCGCTAAGGAAGCCAAGAAGTACGGCTTCAAGGCGAAGATCCTCGAATTCGAGGTTGGTTCCCGCACGGTGAAGGTCGTCGAGGCTCTCAAGCTCGGCAAGACCAAGCCCGACGAGTGGATCGCATTCATCTCTCACTACGACGTCGTCGCCGGCGGTGGCTTCACCGTCCAAGGTGCCTACGACGACGGCAGCGGGACGAACATGATGCGCTACTTCGCCAAGGCGTTCTCCAAGATCAAGACGAACAGGACGCTCGCGATGCTGTGGTTCGACGCCGAAGAGAACGGGTTGCTCGCGTCGCAGGCGTACGCCGAGCACCTCAAGAAGAAGGGCCAGAAGGTCTACGCCGGGCTCGGCTTCGACATGGTCGGCATCGGTTACCCGGCCCGGTACTGCATCTGCATCTATCACGGCCCGAACCCTGCGGACGCAGGTAAGGCGCTCCCGATCATCGACTACGTGAACTTCGACTTCTTGAAGTTCCCCGAGGGAGACGGGGGCGCGGGTGTCTCGGCGAAGTGGCCGCTCGGAACCGATCCGCACGTGTGCAGTTGCGGTCCGAACATCCGTAACTCCGACGAGAGCAACTTCGCCGAACAGGGTTACTTCACGCTGCGGTGGACGGGGATGCGGACTGCGTTCGACTACCCGGGCTACCACCAGGCGTGGGACACGGTTCCGTTCATGGAGCTCGTCGCCGGGGGCCG
>JAHWJK010000106.1 GCA_019348445.1 Actinomycetota bacterium
TGGACGACGAGGTTCTTCTTGTCGTTGGTGAAGATCACCTTGAGCAGGTCGGCGAACGAGGACGCGTCGGTGCCGGCGTCGAAGTCCCCGAAGCTGCCGTCGCCTGTGCCCTGATCGTTGATGAAGTTGGCGTCGTTTGCAGGATCCTCGATGCTCGGCTTGGGAGCTGCCGTCGCGCCTAGAGGTGCCAGTGCCAGTGCGGCGGTCACGCCCGCCGCAACCATTATCGAGATAGAACGCTTCATGGTTGCCTCCTCGCCATCGTGCGAGAGTGCCGTCATCGGTCACCTCGCGCCTTAGAGGAATACGCCGGAGCGGCTG
This sequence comes from Actinomycetota bacterium, assembly GCA_019348445.1. GTDB lineage: Bacteria > Actinomycetota > CADDZG01 > CADDZG01 > WHSQ01 > JAHWJK01. Next base: position 322 of record JAHWJK010000106.1, read on the forward strand.
CGTTCCCTGCCGCAAGGGTGAAAACAACGGGTGGCAGGCGCTCGACCGCGAGCGGGGCTTGTCGCGCTCGCTGGAGCTTTGTAGCGTCTGGGCATGGAGCGTTTCGAAGGATTCAAGACTGCATCCGACGGCGCGCGCCTGTTCTCCCGGCGATGGGCGCCCGATGCCGATCCGAAAGGGACCATCGTCCTGGTGCACGGTTTCGCCGAGCATTCAGGTCGCTACGAGAACGTCGCGTCGCGCCTCTGCGCGGCCGGCTACGTTTTGTCCTCCTTCGATCTTCGAGGGCACGGCAGATCCGCCGGACGACGGGGTGATTGCCGCTTCGAACCCACGCTGCGCGATATCGATGAGCTGCTAACACAAGAAGAAGAACGCGGCCGCGGACTGCCGCTGTTCCTCTACGGGCACAGCCTCGGCGGTCTACTCGTCCTCACCTATGGGATCGAGCGCAAACCGCGGCTCGCGGGGATCGTGGCGTCCGGGCCTGCACTACATACGTCTCTGACGGAACAGCGGTTCAAGGTCTTGATCTCCCGCGCCCTCGGCGGAGTGATTCCGTCGGTATCGCTCCCTGCGGGACTGGATGCAGCTCTGCTGTCGCGCGATCCCGCGGTCGTCGAGGACTACAGGAGCGATCCACTGGTGCACAAGCGCGCGTCGTTCGGGTTCGCCAGGGATGCGCTGGGTGCGATGGACCGGGTCCTCGCGGAGGTGTGCAACCTCCCCGTTCCCTTGCTCGTCATCCACGGGGGAGCGGATCGCGTCAACTATGTGACCGGCAGCGAGGTCGTCGCCAGAGAGTTAGGCGACCGCTGCACGTTGCGGGTTTACGACGAGATCCTGCATCAGCCGCACACCGACCCCGACACCGAAACGGTCCTAGACGAGGTCATCGCATGGCTGGACGAGCGCGTCGCGGCCCCCGCTGACGACCGAACGAGACCCGAATACGCCTGATCGGTCGGAGGGATCTCACTTCGCCCGAGTGGTCGGGTGCCGGGTGAGAATCTGGGTGTGAACCTTTCACCGCGGGCGAAGATCCTCGTGAGTCTCGGCGTATTCGTCGCCGTCGTCGTGTGGATCGTTCTGCTCGACTATGGGATCAACGCGGGCCGGATCCACTACGGCGTTCACGTCGGTGGCGTCGACGTCGGCGGCATGACACTCGAGGAAGCCCAAGATGTGCTGCAGCAGCACGGCGAGAAGCTCCGGAACGAACCGGTCGTGCTGTCTGCCGAAGGGATGAACTGCAGCTTCGTGCCGGATGACGTCGGGTGGCGTCCCCGCCCGAAGAGAACGGCTCAGATCGCTCGCTCGGTGGGGTTCAGGGGCGGCTTAACGACCGACCTCCGTGACCGGATCAAGGCGTGGTTCACCGGCGTCGAGGTCGAGTGGGCGGGTAGCCCGAAGTCCACGAAGACGAAGCCCCTGATCGACGATTGCGAGAGACAGGCCGAAGCTCTTCACCTCGTATTGGATCGAGCCGAGTTGCGACGGCTCGTCACCGACGCGATCGTGACGTGGCCGCGGCGTGTCTTCCAGGTGCCGGTCGCGACCGCGGGCTAGGGGGTGGACGTCGGCTCCGGGGCGGCGCCTTCGGTGGGTTCGGACGTCGGCTCGGGACTCGGTTCTTGGACGATCTTCTCCTCGTCGTCATCTCCGGTGTCGGACTGTCGGGCCGCGCTCTTGTCCGATTCGTCTTGCTCTTCGGCGGATGGCGTCGGCGTCGGGGTCCCGGCAGCACCCGGTTGGCGTTCGGTTTCGACGGTGTCTTCGCCGTACGCGTTCGTCGGCGTCTCCGATGAGCGTTCTTTCACGTTGACCGAGCCGTTGTCTTCGACATCTGCCACCGCTTGGTCCTCGTTCCGCCCCCCGTCTCTTCCAAGCGCCATCACACCGAATACGAACAGCCCGAGGAACAGTGCGACGAGGAGCGCCACGGACGCGACACGACGCGTGTTCGGCACTGCCGGTGCAGCGTCCGGATCGGCGGCGTAAACGGCTGCCGCCGCGGCGACCGGTGATTCGGTCGTGCCGGCAGCGCCCGGATCGAGGGCGGCCGCCAGCTCGGCTCCGTCGGAGAAACGCGCCTCGGGATCTTTCGCCAGGCACCTCATGACGATCTCATCCAGGATCGGATCAAGCTCTGGTCTGTGGACGCTCGGCGGGTTCGGTTGTTCCTCGACGTGAGCGATCGCAAGCGCCGTGGCGTTGTCACTATCGAACGGTCGTCTGCCCGTTAGCAGCTCGTAGAGCACGACGCCGAGCGAATAGACGTCCGACGGCGGACCTACAGGACGCCCGGATGCCTGCTCCGGAGAAACGTAGTGCGGTGATCCGATCGCGGTTCCCGTCGCAGTCAGCCGTTCTTGGGCATCGGTAACCGCGATCCCGAAGTCCGCGAGCTTCGCGGTTCCGTCTTCGCTGAGGAGGATGTTGCCCGGCTTCAGATCACGGTGAACCATCCCGGTGGAATGCGCTGCGCCCGCTCCGCGAGCCGCTGCTGCGATCAGCTCGGCCGCTCGCCGCGGGTCGATGGGTGTGCCGGTCACGACGGCGAGCGAGCCGCCGGCGAGGTACTCCATGACGAGATACGGAAACTCGTCGCCGTGTGCGAAATCGAGGATCCGGACGATGTTTGGGTGCGACAACCGCGCTACCTGCTGTGCCTCGCTGAAGAATCGGACGAGATATTCCGGGTCCTCCGAGAGGGGCGGCATCAGGCATTTCAGGGCGACCGGGCGTTCCAGTCGGAGGTCGTGGGCGCGCCACACCGTCGCCATGCCACCCTTGCCCAGAGCTTCCTCGAGCCGGTAGCGGCCCGCGATGACTTCGCCCGCGTTCATAATCGTTGGTGGATTTACCCAGGCTTGCCTTTCGCAATCACCTGACGACGGAGAGGAGTCGACGTTGCGTCATCTTCCGGGACCCGCCCGACAGCGGACGACCGCGCGGGTCATCTCGATCGCGCTCGTGAGCACTCTGGCGCTTTCTATCGTGTGGTCCGGCGTCGGTAGCGCGCAGAGTGCGCCGCCGGCCGTGACCGACGATCTCCGCGGCTTCGCGATCGATCCTCCCGGCCAGTGCGGCCACGTCGATCAAACGGGAGACGAGTGCGCGCATTACCAGGACCAGCTGGAGATGTACGAGTCGCTCGTTAACGACGCCGACATCACCGAGGACGAGCTGTCGAAGTACTTCAAGTCCATGCAGTTCGGCCCGGGGCCGAACATCGGGAGGGAATATCAGCCGACCGATGGCGTCTCGGTCTATCGCGACGAGGAGTTCGGCGTTCCGCACATCTATGCGGACTCGTTGAACACGGCGAGCTTCGCGCTCGGCTATGTCAGTGCCGAGGATCGGCTGTGGGAGATGGACATCTTCCGCCACGCCGCGCGCGGAACCTTGACGGAGTTCATCGGCAACGACTCGGACGACACATATCTCCGGATGGATATCGCGACCCGTCGCGAGGGCTACACCGAAGAAGAAGTCCAGAAGATGTACGACGATCTCGATAACAAGTTCCCGAATGGCAAGCAGGTGCAAGAAGGACTACAGGCCTATACCGATGGGATCAACCAGTACATCAACGAAGCGAAGATCGACCCGAGGAAGCTTCCGTTCGAATACACCGCGACGCAGAACACGCCGCCCGCGTATCCGGAGGAATGGAAGAACACCGACACCCTCTTCCTCGTCGTGTTGCAACTCCGCGTGTTCGGCGAAACTGCCGGCGACGAGCTGCAGAACGCGGGTCTCTACGCACACCTGACGAAAACCTTCGGGAAGAAACTCGGAACGAAGGTCTTCAACGACTTCGCGTTCCAGAACGACCCCAAGGCGACCACGTCGATACATCGTTCGGATGGCAACTTCAGGACCCAGCGGCTCGGCAAGCCAAACTGGAAGTCGGTCGCGATCCCCGACGACGCGATCGACGTGGCGGAGAACACCGCACGGGCCGCACGGACGCAAGAGCAGGTCCTTCGGTCGATCGGTTTCGGGACCGCGCCGATGTCGAACGCGCTCATCGTGTCGCGCGACGAATCGACGACCGGCAATCCGCTACAGATCGGCGCGCCGCAGGTCGGGTACGCAACGCCTAGTTTCTTCATGGAGATCGACGTTCACGCTCCGGGGATCGATTTCCGCGGCCCCGCCGTTCCGGGTGCGTCGGCGCTGATCCCGCTCGGGAGGGGCCGCGACTACTCGTGGACCCTCACGACCGGCTATTCGGACGCTGTCGACACGAGGGCCGAGAAGCTCTGCGAGCCGGGCGGCAAGGAGCCGACGCTCGAGTCGAATCACTACAAGTACAAAGGCGAATGCAGGGAGATGGAGTCGCGCGAGGAGACCTTCATCGTCAAACCCACCGCCGCGAATCCGGGTATGCCCGACGAGGAGACCCGCACGTTCTACAGGACCGTGCACGGTCCTGTGTTCCAGCGAGCGCTGGTGAAGGGAAAGCCGACGGCGTTCGTGAAGGAGCGCTTCTTCTGGAAGAAGGAGATCGATTCGATCCCGCAGTTCGCGCGGTGGAATCTCGATGTGGACGACATCGACGACTTCGCTCGCGCCGCGAGGAAGTTCACGATGTCGTTCAACGCGTTCTACGCGGACGCGAACAACATCGGCTACTGGCACGTGGGCCACTACCCGAAGCGCGTCAAGGGCCAGCATCCGTCACTGCCTACGTGGGGAACGGGGAAGTGGGAATGGAAGGGGCGCCGGTCGTTCTCGAGGCAGCCGCAGATCATCGATCCCGATACCGGGTGGATCGCGAACTGGAACAACAAGCCCACGGCCGGGTGGCGCAACATGGACAGCACGAAGTGGGGCTCGATCCATAGGGTCGACCTGCTCGACGACAAGATGCACGCTCTCCTCGACGGGAGCGGCAAGGCAAACCTGTCCGACCTCGTCGATGTGATCGGCCGGGCGGCGACGCAGGACACGCGCGGTCTCTACCTCGGTCGGAAGATGGTGAGGTTCGCGCAGAAGAAGAGGGGCGCGTCGGCGCAGTACGCGGACGCGCTCGGCGTCGTCCGTAAGTGGATCTCCACCGGAGCGCACCGTCTCAACACCGACGACGACGACACGATGGA
>JAHWJK010000025.1:0-11210 GCA_019348445.1 Actinomycetota bacterium
GACGTCCTGGACGCGTACCATCTCGTCTCGCCCGGGACCAACCGACGCCCACGAGATCGGCGTTCCGACGAGCCCCTCCAGCGCGTCGAGATAAGCGCGTGCTTCCTTCGGAAGATCGTCTACCGAACGAGCACCGGAGATCTCTTCCTTCCACCCGGGCAATTCCTCGAAGATCGGTCGGCACTTGTTGAAGATCGTTTGGTTCGGCGGAAACTCGTCGTAGCGCTCGTTCCCGTATTCGTATCCGACACAGACTTTGATCCCGCCGAACGCCGACAGCACATCGAGCTTCGTGATGACAAGCTCCGTTAACGTGTTCAACCGTGCCGCGTAACGCGCGGCTACTGCGTCGAACCATCCACAGCGGCGTTTGCGGCCGGTCGTAGTCCCGTACTCGCGACCTACTTCGACGAGGATCTCGGCGTCCGCAGGATCCGCCTCCGACGGGAACGGGCCCGATCCGACGCGCGTGCAATAAGCCTTCGAGATCCCGATGATGCGGTCGATGTCGCGAGGGCCGACGCCGGCGCCGGCGCATGCGCCGCCCGCGATGGGATTCGAGGACGTGACGAACGGGTACGTGCCGTGGTCGAGGTCGAGCATCGTCGCCTGCGCTCCCTCGAAGAGAACGATCCCGTTTTCGTCGAGTGCTCGCTGTACCACCGGTGACGTATCGGTGATGTGCCGGGCGAGCCGCTCCGCGTACCCGAGATACTCCTCTTCGATCTCTGCACGTTCGAGCGGCAGCCGGCCATAGACGCGCGTCAGCACGAGGTTCTTCTCTTTTAGTGCAACCTCGAGCTTCTCGGAGAAGATCTTCGGATCGAGCAGGTCCTGGACGCGCAAACCAACGCGGGTCGCCTTGTCGGCATACGCGGGTCCGATACCTCGTTTGGTGGTTCCGAGCCGGTTCTTTCCGAGGCGCCGTTCCGTTACTTTGTCGAGCTCGAGGTGGTACGGCATGATCAAGTGGGCGTTCCCGGATAGCAGCAGCCGTGAGACGTCGACGTCGCGTTCGGCGAGCGCGTCCATCTCCTCCAAGAGAACCTGCGGGTTAACGACAACCCCTGGACCGATGACCGGCGTACAGTGTGGATACAGGACCCCGGTGGGAACGAGATGGAGCGCGTAACGTTGGCCGTCTACGACGATCGTGTGGCCGGCATTGTTTCCACCCTGATAGCGGACGACGAGATCGGTTTTCTCCGCGAGAAGGTCCGTGACCTTGCCCTTGCCCTCGTCGCCCCACTGCGTCCCGACGAGAACGATGCCCGGCATTAGCGCTCCACCGGGGCGGTCACCGCTCGATCCTGAACTTCACGTGGTCGATTCTATAAAGACGACCCTCTCGTTCTACCGATAACTGCCAAGCTCGATCACATCTTGTAGAACTTGTAACGGAGATCGAAAGAAAGGTTCGACCGATGGACGAAGAGCTCTACCGGCTGGTTTCTACGGGCCTGCTGGGTTTGATCGTCCTACTGTTGGTTCTCGTCATCGCGCGGCTGGGGAAGCTTCAGCACGACCGCGGTTCCGCCGCCCCAGAGCTATCTCGTGATGACACCGATGCGGACCAGACGGCCGCGACCCAGCGCGACGTCGTGGATCCGAGCGCGGCACCCCTGCCGGCCGGAGCCGAACAGGCGCTCGCCGACTCAGAGGGCGGGGGAGACGAAGGTCCCTACGAACGAGATGGCAGGTGGTGGTACCGGCAGGACGGCGATCTCCTCGTCTACGACGAGCGGCTCGAGCAGTGGGTCGACCCGAACGCGACCGAGCAGCCGGCAAAAGAAGGTGCGGCGGCCGAGCCGCGAGATGCGGGCGAGCGCGCCACTCCGGAGACCGTCGGAGTCGCGGTCTCCGATGGCCCCTCGGACGACGCCGAGCCGCACCCCCTGGACGAGGCGCGTGGTTGGGACACGACTCCGGTGACGGATGCTCCCGTCCCCGAACCGGTTTCTCCTCCACAACCGATGACGGAACCACCTGCCGAGCCGGATGCGATGGACGTCGGCATGCACTGGAAGTGCCCTGCATGCGGCGTGATCAACGGCTCGACGGCAACTACGTGCCGGATGTGCTTCGCGGCACGTCCCTGATCCGCGCTGCGGCAAGACGTTCGAGGCGTCCCCCGATCACCGGGAACCTTGGGTTCCGACCGAACGCCGTCACGATGAGGAAGCCGAGCCACAAGAACGCACCGGCAGCGAAGGCAAGCTGGACGGCGACCGCGGGGCCTAGGGCGGCCGCATAGAGCGCCACAGCCCACAGCAGACCAAGAAGGATCGCTTGCAACCCATGAAAGCGCGTCCGCGCCGTGGTGCCCATGAGGTACGAGACCAACCCCGTCACCGGTAACAACAGATAAGCAAGCGCGGCCATCAGGATGCGAGCGTAGTGGGCTCAGGAGACGGGCATGATGGTCTTCATGGCTAACCTTCTGGCGAGCGAGACGAGTCCTTACCTCCTCCAACACAAGGACAACCCCGTGGAGTGGTACCCGTGGGGTGAGGAAGCCCTCAAGCGGGCGCGGGACGAGGACAAGCCGATCCTGTTGTCGGTTGGTTATGCCGCGTGCCACTGGTGCCACGTCATGGAACACGAATCGTTCGAGGACGAAGCCACCGCGGAACTGATGAACGAGCACTTCGTGTGCATCAAGGTCGACCGTGAAGAACGGCCCGATATCGACGCGATCTACATGGATGCCGTCCAGGCGATGACCGGCCACGGCGGATGGCCGATGACCGTCTTCCTCACCCCCGACGGACGACCATTCTTCGGGGGCACGTATTACCCGCCGGAAGACCGGCACGGACTCCCGTCATTCAAGAAACTGCTGATGGCGGTCGCGGAAACATGGCAACAGCGACGCACGGAGGTCGAGACCCAAGGAACGCGTCTGGCGGAGGCGCTCGATCCGTTATCGCGCTTGGAGCCGTCGAACGAGGTCATCACCGACCACCTCCTCGTCGCCGCTTACGAAACGCTGAAGCGGAGCTTTGATCCTCTATACGGAGGTTTCGGATCGGCGCCCAAGTTCCCGCAATCGATGACGCTCGATCTCTTGATGCGGATCGCAGAGCGCGGGTATCCCGAGGCCGACGAGATGGTGCACAAATCGCTGGACGCGATGGCGTCGGGGGGCATGTTCGACCAACTCGGTGGTGGTTTCTCGCGTTATTCCGTCGATAGGGAATGGGTCGTTCCGCACTTCGAAAAGATGCTCTACGACAACGCATTGCTGATCCGCACGTATGCACGCGCATGGCTGCGAAGCGGGAACGACGCCTACGCGGACGTCGTTCGAAGCACGGTCGACTGGCTCCTGCGTGAGATGCGAGACCCCGCCGGTGGGTTCTGGTCGTCGTTGGACGCGGACTCTGAAGGAGAGGAAGGCAAGTTCTACGTCTGGTCCCTCGACGAGTTCACCGACGCCGCCGGTGACGATGCCGACGCGGCGGTGCGGTATTGGGGCGTGACCGACCAGGGAAACTTCGAAGGCCACAACATCCCCGTCAGAAGCGGAGCCGACGTCGATCCCGCCGCGGTCGAACGAGCGCGGGCGGCACTTTTGGCGCGGCGTGACGAGCGGGTCCGGCCCGCTACCGACGACAAGGTTCTGACGTCGTGGAATGGGTTGATAGCCGCCGCGCTCGCAGAAGCAGGAAACATCTTCGGGCGCGCCGACTGGGTCGACGTCGCGACGAGCGCGATGGAGTTCGTGTTCTCCACACTCGTCGTGGATGGTCGGATGATGCGGGCGTACCGGCACGGCGTCGTGAACCATCTCGGCTTCGCGGAGGACTACGCGTTGTCGCTCGAAGCCTGTCTCGCGCTCTACGAAGCAACGTTCGACCTTCGCTGGTTGGACCGAGCGCGGTGGGTCGCAGACGAAGCCGTTCGCCTGTTCCTCGACGAAGACAACGGCGGATTCTTCACCACCGGGACGGATGCCGAGAAACTCGTGACGCGATCGAAGGATCTGATCGACAACGCAGTGCCCGCCGCGAACTCGGTCTTCGCGCTCGAGCTCCAGCGGTTGGCCGCCTTCACCGGCGAGCGAGGTTACGAAGAGCGCGCCGTGGACATCCTGCGGCTGGTTCGCGATGCCGCAGCACGTTCACCTCTGGGGTTCACTCACCTACTCATGGCCGTCGATCTCTACACGTCCGAACTGAAGGAGATCGTGATCGTCGGACCGCGACATGACGCCGGCACCCAGCAGCTTGTAGATGCGAGACGATCGCGTTACCTGCCGAACTCGATAACGCTCGTCGGACATCCAGAAGCAGATGCCGGCAAGGTCCCGTTGTTCCATGGCCGCGTTCTCGTCGACGGCCGACCAACTGCGTACGTCTGCAAGAGGGGAGAATGTCGACTCCCCGTGACGTCGCCGGAGAAACTCCTGGAGGAACTCGCCGCGTAGGGTTCACTCGTGGATGTCCGCGTGAACCGCAACGTGACTATTCCGAGCGATGAGTTGTCGTTCACGTTCATGCCTTCGGGTGGACCGGGTGGGCAACACGCGAACCGGTCTTCTACGAAAGTAGTCCTCGAATGGAACGTGGCGTCATCACGAGCACTCGGGCCGCGTCAGAAACAGAAGGTTCAGGCGGCATTGAGGTCTCGCATCGATTCCTCGGGAATGATCAGGCTGTCGAGCGATCGATACCGTTCTCAGCTCAGGAACCGCGCCGACGTCGTGAACCGGCTAGCGACTCTCGTGGCAACGGCACTGAGGCCCGTCAAGCCCAGGACTCCGACGGTCCCATCGGCATCGGCACGTGACCGACGCATCAGGGAAAAGAAGCACCGCGGCGATATCAAGCGTGCTCGGCGGCGTCCCCATACCGAAGACGATTAGAAAGCGACCGGGAGTTCCTCGAAGCGTTCCGTAGCTCCGAACTCGAGATGAGCCGTTCCCCTCGAGGTCAGCGACCCGTCGTGGACCCAGCCGTTCCCGGACCGCCTGTACACCTCGACGGCTAGATCGCCGATCTCAGAATTCGCGCAGTAGCGCGGCGTTCCGTCGGGGTCCACATACGTGATCTGGACGAAATCATCGATCGAGGCGCGCGCGGCTCCGACGATCTTCCATCGGTCGGTCCGAGCAGTGAAGGCCCACGTCGGTAGCGTGTAACGACTCTTCGCGAGTAGAGCCCACCGAAGTTCGTTGAACTCCAGGTCGTCAGCCTTGTAGCGCAGATAGAGGAACGTCGTGGTCGGCCGCAGCGGCCCGAGCGGCGCCTTCGCCGCAACTCCTTCGAAGACCGCATCTCCTTCCGCGAAATCAGAACAATGCGCCCATGCCCACGTGAACGGATGACGCTTTCCCCACCGGTGTGATTGACAACCCGGCTCGTCGTCGAAGGCCAGCGTTTCGCCATCGATAGTGACGCTGCCACGGAACGGAACGGACAGGTTCGGCGAACACACCGCCGAGACGGCACGTTCGCCGCGTCTTCGTATCCGCGCAGGGAGATGGTGAAAACAGCGGTCTGCGGGATCGAGATCCAACGACCATTCCAACATTCGTTCTCCGCGAGCGACGGCGCCTTCTAGGTGCGTCTCCGATAGCCACGCGTCGCCGATGCGGACGAGGGCACCTTCGTCGCGCCCATTCGGTGCGCCGAGGCGGTCGATGCCGAACCGTTGCTTGCCCGCGAAATTCCGTTTGCGGTCGGGATCGAAGACGAACCCCCACAGCTCACAGAACGCGGGAGCATGCGTCGGCGCCGTAAGCGTGTATCGGAACCACACGCCACAACCGGTCGCGCGATGGATCGCGGTTGCATACCAGACCTCCATGAACCCGGAGGTACGCCTGTCCCACCGCATCCTGTTCTCGTTGCCGTCGCGCGTGAACGTGCCCACAGGTGATGAGGTTAGTCGTCGGACCGGGCGACGGCGTGGCCGAGAAGACTTTCCGCCACCCGAGACCACGACCACCGCTCCCGCGCCAGCGCAGCCGCGACGCGACCCATCTCTTCTCGCTCCTCCCGAGGGATAAGGAGTACTCGGTCGATGGCCGCCGCGATCGAGCGGATCGGGTCCGACGCCCTAAAGGTGAGAAGCCCCGGCGCGCCGATCGCTTCCTCGATCGCGGCCCCCGCTTCGGCGATCCCCGAGTGATCCGGCACGATCGGAAGCACACCACACGCCGCCGCTTCGGCCGCGACCATGCCGAACGCCTCCGGTACGACCGAAGGAACCACCAATACGTCAATCGTGGGGAGCAGCCGCGACAACGGCCCATGCTCCAAGCGGCCTGTGAAGTCAACATCGAGAGCCGCGATGCGGTCGAGATAGCCCTCGTCGATCCCGCCCTCATCGATGAACCTCTGCAAGTGGACGAGGGGCCCGTGCTCTCCGGTACGCGCGATCTCTTCGACGGCAGAAAGATCGCGAGACATCAGCGAGGCGACGAGGTTGCGAAGGCGCGTCTCGAACCCGCCGTATCCGACCAACACGACCCGCATGTCGCGGCGCTCTACGAGGCCGAGCGCGGCCACGAGGTTGTGGACGCCCTTGGCCGCGATCATCTTGCCGACGAAGCTCACGATAGGCGGATCGACGCGCGGTTCGGACGGGGGTCGGAAGAGGTCGACGTCACAACCCGGATTCACGACCGCGCCGCATTGCTCCCACCCCGGGATAACCGACGCTGCCTCGCGAACCATGTAAGCGCTACCCCCGACGACGCGCGTCGCGCCGCCAAGACCCTCGACTGCAAAGCGCTGGTAACGCTCCTGACGCTTCACTGCGTACTCGAGCGCACTGCCGTGGAGCTTCGCGATGTAACGCGTCTTCGTTCGGTCACAGGCCCGGAGCGCGATGTAGGGACCCATGACCTCATGACCGGTGATGATCGCGTGAGGTTCGAACGAGCGGATCACTTGGATCATCGCATCGACGTTCAGAGTTGTGTATCGCTCCAGTTCATCCTCGGTCAGCTCGACGAACCGCTTTACCTCGAATCCCTCGTAGTCGTCGTACACGTAAACCGGCAACAGCGAATCGATGAATGGTCTGGCGACGCGGCAACTACCCGCTCGTGCCGCGACGGGCGCAACGGAAACATCGAGGTCGAAGGCATCGTCTACGAACGGGAGCGCGGCAGCCGTTTTGTCCTGACACATAACGACGACGTCGTGACCCGCATCGCGCCACTCGCGCGCAACGTTAGCCGTGTATATGTTCGACCCGGACCCGGTCAGAAGGTAGCCGTGCCATAGCAGGATCCGCACCGATGCAAGATAGCCGGACGCGACCGCGGCCGCACGTAGACTCCGGCGATGGTCGAGCGTGCGTTCGAACGAACGTTGCGTAACTTCTCGACGATCTTCATGATCGTCGCGGCGATCGTGGCTCCCATTCACCTGGTTTATGCATTCACGTTCCGCAACGTGATCGCGACGAGCGACTACCACGACGCGATCGAGGCGATGGAGAACGACCGCAAGGTTCGAAGCGTGGGTCCGCGCGAGCTAGACCAGGCTCGCCTCGCCTTTTGGATCGTCACCGCAGGAGAGATCGCGCTCGTACCGTTTGCGATTCGAGCGACTAGGCGCGCGTTGATCGTCGACGACGAAGGAGGCGTACCGACTGCGAGCGACGCATGGGCGCATGCGTTCGGGCGGCAGCACGCGAGACCGGCGACGAGGGGATGGCTCGCGCCGGCCGCCGCGGGTCTCGGGGCTGCGGCTGCAGCAGCACTCCTGATCAACGGGATCGGAGACGGCCTGACCGCCTTCCTCAGCGACGAACAGCGGTGGGCCGGCGAGGCCGTGACGCAGATCGTGACCCGTGCGGGCGCTTTGCCCCTTTTTCTCGGGCCTGTGGCAGCAGCGCGCGCTAAAGAAGAGGGACCATCCGCGCCGAAGCTCTATTGAGAAGATCTAGCGGCAGCGGGGGTCAGAAGGTGCGAAAGAGAAGTGGTCGGCGCCGTACGGGCGACGCCGCCCCCTCCCGCGGATTCAACCCGTCGGTAGACATGCCCGCCGAACAGGAAGGGATCTCGCAGGCGACGTCCGTGCCGGCGATCAAGGATCCATTCCAATCGCTCGCGGACTCACACAAGGCAGACGTATCGCGCATCCGGGAGCGAAACCGACGAACGCGGTTGCGATGGCTCCTCTATCTGAACCTCCTCATCTTCGCTTACCTGCTGCGGCGCGTCATCGAGGGAAACCCCATCTCGTTCGGTCTTCCGAGCATCGGCCCCGACGCGTGGATCTGGATCTTCCCGGTGCTCATGTTGCTGACCGTCGGGCTTATGGCGGCGATGCCGCTGATGAGCGGCCGTTCGCCACACATCCGCTTCACGCCCGAGCAGATCGGTCTCCGCTTTTCCGACGTCAAAGGGATCGACGTCGTACTGGAGGAGGTCAAGCGCACACTGCAGATCTTCCTGACCTACCGGAGTTTTCGAGAAGAGCTCGGAGGCAACCCACGCCGGGGCATCCTGTTCGAGGGTCGACCCGGTACCGGCAAGACCCACCTCGCCAAGGCGATGGCGGCGGAGGCGGGGGTTCCCTTCTTCTTCGTGTCCGCCCCCGCGTTCCAGAGCATGTGGCAGGGGATGACCGCGTGGAAGATCCGCGCCTTCTTCAAGAACCTTAAGAAGGCGGCGCGCAAGGAAGGCGGCGCGATCGGTTTCATCGAAGAGATCGACGCGATCGGTCTGACGCGCGGGGGTGTCGAAAGGATGACCGCCGACGGACACAGCAACATGGTCACTCACAAGTTCGTTGGGTCCGGAGACGGGGGCATGGTCAACGAGTTGTTGATCCAGCTTCAGTCGTTCGATCAGCCGCTGTTCGCAGGACGCTTCAAGAACAAGATCGTCGACATGGTGAATCTCTTTATGCCTGCCACGCATCAGTTCAAGAAGAAGTCATCGCCGTACAGCAACATCCTGGTCATCGCCGCAACGAACCGAGCCGATCAACTAGACCCCGCCCTCGTACGACCGGGGCGGTTCGACCGGACCCTTTACTTCGACCTGCCGTCGCGGTCGGGGCGACGGGATCTCGTCGATTACTTCCTTGCCAAGCGCAAGCACCATCCGGAGATGGACGAAGACGAGCGTCGCGAAGAGCTCGCCGCCATGACGTTGGGGTATTCGCCGGCCATGCTCGAACACGTTCTCGACGAAGCTCTCGTATGGGCGATCCGCGACGGTCGTAACGAGCTGACCTGGCGCGACATCCAGCGCGCTCGACTGTCGGAAGAGATCGGGATCGGGCAGCCGGTCGCGTACACCGAGCGGGAGCGGGCGTTGATCGCCACGCATGAAGCCGGCCACGCGGTCGCGGCGCACATGTGCGGCAAGGAACGCAAACTCGAGGTCCTGTCGATCATCAAACGTAGGACGGCTCTCGGATTGCTTGCACATTCCGACGCCGAGGAGCGGTTCACGAAAACGAAGTCGGAGCTGGAGAACATGCTGCGCATCATGTTCGGAGGCATGGTCGCCGAGGAGCTGTTCTTCGGCGAGTCCGGCACCGGCCCGTCCTCCGACCTCTCTAGTGCAACCGCGTTGGCCGCTCAGATGGTGGGGTCCTACGGCATGGGCGAGCACCTCATCAGCTTCGAGGCCGCGGATAACGGCGGTTATGCGGGCGGCAACCTCGTTGCCAAGGTTTTGAGCAACGAAGAGGGCAGACGTGAGGTCGACGAGCTCCTCAATCGGATCAAGCGGGAGGTCACGACTCTCCTTCGGGAGAACAAGGACCTCGTCGAGTCGCTGCGGGACGCTTTGTTGGCTCGTGAAGAGCTGTTGGGCGACGAGATCCACGAGGTGCTGAACGACGGTTACCGCAAGCGGGAACTGAAGGAATCGATCAGAGACCTTTAAAGAGGTCGTCCTCTGGTTGCTCGTAGCGTCCGGTCGGTGCGACGAGCGTGTAGTCCTCCCACGGATACACCTCTCTGTGGAGATCATCGGGAACCGCGAACCAGAAGCTGTCCGGCGCGATCTGCGTCGCGTGCGCCAAGAGCGCCTTGCTGCGGAGTTCCACGTAATCGGCAACATCGACCTGAGCGGTGATGTCGGGTTCCTCGAAGCCCAACTCATCCCAATGTTCAAGCCAGCCGGCATAGGGCGTCTCGATCCCGTTGGCTAGAGCGGCATCGTTCAGGATCTTCATCCGTTTCTTGGTGAACGTGGCGAAGTAATAGAGCTTCGAGGGTGTCCACGGCTCGCCGTAGGTGGGGAACTTCGACGCATCACCCGCCTCGTGGAACGCCCGAGTCCCCCACTCGTAGACCTTGACGTGATCCGGGTGGTCGTACCCCTTCGACTCGTCGTAGCCGAGCACGACCTGCGGCCTCTCCTGGCGGATGATCTCGACGAGCTTGCCGACGGCTTCCTCTGGATCGGCGTTGCAGAAGGCATTCGGGTGCTTGTTCGACTCGGTCCCGGGCATCCCGGAGTCGCGATAGCCGAGGTAATAGACCTGCTCGACTCCGAGGATCGTGCATGCCGTCTCCAATTCCGCTTTGCGGATCTCGAGCATGTTCTCTTTGATCCCCGGCTTATCCATCGCCGGGTTGAGGATGTCGCCCTCTTCGCCTCCGGTGCAGCAAACCAGGACGACTCGCACGCCGTCGGCAGCGTATTTAGCCATGGTGCCGGCCCCCTTCGACGATTCGTCGTCGGGATGCGCATGGATAGCCAGGAGCGTTCTACGTTCGGTCATCGGACGAAAGGCTAAGGGAGACAATGCCTTCATGACAGTAGGAAGAACGACGGATATCTTCGATCGAGCACGATCCATCGCGGCTGCTTTCCTGGTCGCGGCGGGGGCTGCAGTCATCCTCGGGACCGCTCTCGACTGGGTGGTGATCGAGCTCCCACCGACGGTCCCCGACGACCAGATGAACGCGACGGAACCGTTCACCGGGCTCGAGACCAAGAGCGCGCCCTATCTCCTGATCGCAGCCGGAGCGGTGATCCTGCTGGCTCTGCTCCTCGTCGCGAGACGGAAGTCGTTGTACGCGTGGCTCGCGTTCATCGTGTCGATGATCATCGGCGCGATCGCGTTCCAGAACTACCGTGGGATAGAGGAGCTCTTCTACGTTCAGATGGAACGGATCGGCGATCCCGATCCCGCGCTGGGACTGATGCTCGTGATCGCGGGTGGAGTGGTGGGGGTCATCGCGGGGGCCGCGGGCATAGCCGCCGTCCCACCCACCGACCGCGA
>JAHWJK010000025.1:11310-16005 GCA_019348445.1 Actinomycetota bacterium
GATCGCGATCATCCGTTCAATCGGCACTCGTGCTCTTTCCGCGATTTCCGGCGACACGACGACCTCGTGAGTGCCCGTTTCTAAGCAGCGAAGCAATTTGCTTGGTGTGATCATTTTCATGAACCCACACACCGCCTTGTCGTTCGCCGGCATGAAATCGGCGGCGGGGTTCTCCTTGCGCAGGCGATGCAGCATCCCGGTCTCAGTCGCAACGATAAATTCCTTCGCGTCCGATTCCCTCGTGCGGCGGACCATCCCGCCCGTACCCAGCACGAACGTACGGTCCTGTGGCAGGTCACCGGTCGACAAGAGGTACATGCATTGAGACGAGCAACCGCATTCGGGGTGAACGTGCAACTCCGCATCCGGATGTGCCTCCATCATCGAAGTGATCTGATCGGGCTCGATCCCGGCGTGCACGTGACACTCGCCCATCCAAACCTTGATGTTCTTGCGTCCCGTTACACGCTGAACGTGCGTCCCCAAGAACATGTCGGGGCCGAACAGGATCGTCTTGTCCTCCGGGATCGCGTTGATAACGCTCGCGGCGTTCGCGGACGTGCAGCAGTAATCCGTCAGCGCCTTGATCTCAGCCGTTGTGTTCACGTACATGACCGTCACGCTTCCGGGGTACTCGGCTTGCCACGCGCGCAGTTCCTCTGGCGTGATCGAAGCGGCCAGCGAGCAGCCGGCCTCCGGATCCGGGATCAGTACCCTCTTCTCGGGAGCGAGGATCTTTGCGGTCTCGGCCATGAAATGGACACCGCAGAACACGATCGTCGACTCGTCCACTTCGGCAGCGATACGCGACAGCTCCAGCGAGTCGCCGACGAAATCGGCGACGTCCTGGATCGCCGGAACCATGTAGTTGTGCGCCAGGATGATCGCGTCCTGATCGCGGGCAAGCTCTTTCACACGCGTCGCCCACGACTCGTCTACCCCCGACCGTAATGCTGCCTCGGTCAGCGCCATGCCTTCAGTCCACCTCCAACGACAGATCGATCGCTCGGACCGAGTGCGTCAACGCTCCAACCGAGATGAGGTCGACTCCGGTCTTCGCATACTCGGCGACCGTTTCCAGCGTGATGCCTCCGGATGCTTCGAGCAAGGCCTTTCCGCCGGCTCTCGTCACGGCGGCGCTGACGAGGTCGGGACTCATGTTGTCGAGCAGGATCGCCTCGGCCCCCGCGGCAAGTGCTTCGTCCAGTTGATCGAGATCCTGGACCTCGACCTCGACCTTGAGCCCGTGGGGTCGGTCGGCTAACGCGCGAGTCACCGCTTCGGTCACGGACCCTGCCGCTGCGATGTGGTTGTCCTTGATCAAGATGCCGTCGTCGAGCCCGGCGCGGTGATTCGATCCCCCACCGACTCGAACCGCATACTTCTCGAGCGCTCGCAGGCCGGGCGTCGTCTTGCGCGTGTCGACGATGTCAACCGGTGTACCCGCGACGGCATCGACGTAGCTCCGCGTCATCGTCGCGATGCCGGACAGGCGCTGCAGGAGGTTGAGCGCGGTTCGTTCTCCGGTGAGGATCGTCCGGAGAGGTCCCTCGATGCGGACGATGGTTGCGCCCGGCTCCACACGGCTTCCGTCGGCGACGAACGGCTCCCACGAGACTTCGCCCAGGAGTGAGAAGCACAGCCGCGCAACGTCGACGCCGGCGATCACCGCGGCCTCCCGAGCTTCGATCCGGGCCCGCCCGCGTACGTCGTCCGGGACCACGGCTTCCGTCGTTCGGTCGCCGCGGCCGATGTCCTCTTCGAGGAAACGCTCGACGAGCGCTTCGACGTGCCACGGCTCCAGGATGTTGTCCATCATCTAGGACAACGTACGACGAGGCGTGTCCCTTCCGATCCGCCGCACGTGGGACTCACGTGGCTTCGACGTGATACCCCGCAGATACGAGCCTGTCGCTGAGCTCTTCGATGTGTGCGGGGCCGCGAGTCTCGACCTGCATCTGGACCTCGACCTCGCTGAGGTCCACCGCCGCACCCTCCCGATGGTGCTCGACGCCAACGATGTTCGCGCCGGTTTCCGCGATCAACCCGAGCAAGCGATGGAGCTCTCCTGGCCGGTCGGGGATCTTCGTGTTGAACGCGAAGTAACGACCCGAGGCGCTGAGTCCGAACCTGATGACGCGCAACAGCAGCAACGGGTCGATGTTTCCTCCAGACAGGAGAACGCAGACGGGCGGGATCACATCACCCACATTGGTGAGAACACCCGCGACGGCAGCCGCAGCGGCAGGTTCGGCGACGAGCTTCATGCGCTCCGCGGTGAAAACCAGCGCTTCGCCTATCGCCTCGTCGCTTACGACCACGACGTCGTCCACGAGCTCCTTTACGTGCGCAAGTGTCAATTCACCGGGAGAGTTCGCGGCTATCCCGTCCGCGATCGTCGACATCCGATCGAGGACGACCGGATGCCCACGTTCGAGCGACGGTGGGAACGATGCCGCCCCTGCAGCTTGCACGCCGATGATGCGGACGTCGGCCTTCGTCGCGCGGACTGCCGCGGATACGCCGGAGATCAATCCGCCACCTCCGACCGGAACGACGACCGTCTTCACGTCGGGAAGCTGCTCGACGATCTCGGCTCCCGCGGTCCCCTGTCCCGCGATCACGTCACGATGGTCGTACGGGTGGACGAACGTCGCGCCGCGGGCGTGAGAGAACTCCTCTGCCGCCGCGAACGCTTGACCGAAGTCGTGACCGGTCAGGACAACTTCGGCGCCGTAACGTTTGGTTGCTTCGACTTTCGGAAGCGATGCCGCTTCAGGCATGAACACGGTCGCAGGGACGCCTGCGAGTGACGCCGCGAGAGCAACCCCTTGCGCGTGATTACCGGCCGATGCCGCCACGACACCCGCCGTCCGTTCGGATTCAGACAAGCGGATGATCCGGTTGTAGGCGCCGCGGATCTTGAACGATCCGGTCCGTTGCAGGTTCTCGCACTTGATGAAGACGGGGCCACCAACGTGATCGGACAGAGCACGCGACCGATCCACCGGCGTCGCCACGGCAACACCTTCGAGTCGTCGCCGAGCATCTTCGATCTCGGCCAGACCGACCAAGCTCTCGGTCTTCACGCGGTCATGGTGCCACGCCCGCCGTCGACGCGCGACGATAGGTGGATGGAAGCAACGTGGACACCCTCGGCGTGGCGAGGTCTCACGACTTTGCAGCAACCGGAGTGGCCGGACGGCACCGCTCTGGAAGAAGTGGTCGCGGAGCTCCGGGACCTGCCCCCGCTCGTGTTCGCCGGCGAAGCACGTTCACTACAGCAATCCCTTGCCCGCGCGCAGAACGGAGAGGCCTTCGTCCTTCAGGCGGGCGACTGCGCCGAGGCATTCGGCGACTTCCAAGCCGACGCCATACGGGACAAGCTCAAGGTGATCCTCCAGATGGCGGTCGTGCTGACTTACGCCGCGGGCCTGCCGGTTGTGAAAGTCGGCCGGATCGCGGGGCAATTCGCGAAGCCGCGGTCGTCGTCGAGCGAGAGCCACGAGGACCTCGAGCTCCCGTCGTTCCGCGGGCACGCGGTCAACGATTCACCGTTCGACCTCACCTCGCGTACCGCAGACCCGCGGCGGCTCGTCCGCGCGTATCAACAATCGGCGGCGACCCTGAACCTGATCCGAGCATTCACGAAGGGCGGGTTTGCCGATCTCAACCAGATCCACGTGTGGAATCAGGAATTCGTCGCCGGTAGCCCCCAGGGCCGTCGCTACGAACAGATCGCGCGTCAGATCGAGCGGTCCCTTCGCTTCATGGCCGCGTGTGGGATCGACCTCGGTGCCGATTCGCGGCTTCATGAAGTCGACTTCTATACGTCGCACGAGGCGCTACTGCTCGGATACGAGGAGGCGTTGACCCGCCGAGACAGCCTTACGGGCGAGTGGTACGACTGCTCCGCCCACTTGTTGTGGGTGGGCGAGAGAACGCGTCAGGTAGATGGCGGGCACGTCGAGTTCCTCTCCGGGATCAAGAACCCGGTCGCGAGCAAGGTGGGACCAACCGCTACGCCGGGAGAGGTAGTCGCATTGTGCGAGCGACTCGATCCTGAGAATGAACCCGGTCGCCTGACGTTCATCGCGCGCATGGGATCGGGACTCGTCGAAGAAGCATTGCCGCCGTTGATCAGGGCGATCAAAGAAGCCGGACGAGAAGTGCTGTGGATATGCGACCCGATGCACGGCAATACCTTCTCGACACCGGCGGGACTGAAGACGCGCCGATTCGACGACATCCTCACCGAAATCAGGGGTTTCTTCGCGGCATGCCACGAGGAAGGCGTTGCTCCGGGAGGTGTCCACCTGGAGCTGACGCAGGAAGACGTCACCGAATGCCTCGGGGGATCGGAAGAAGTTCTCGACCAGCATCTCGAGACGCGGTATCAGGCGCTCTGCGACCCGCGCCTCAATGCGCGCCAATCGTTGGACCTCGCGTTCCAGCTAGGCGAGATGCTCCAGGGTTAGCGCGCGAGCGTCGCTCGGATGTCTTTCAGGACGGCGTCGTACTCCGCGTGGCGGCCGGTCTGCTTCTTCGAATAGATCAGGTCGTCGTCCACCGTCACTTCGAACACCCCACCTCGGGACGGGATGAGGACGAGATCGTCCAGGTCGTGCTCGAATTCTTCCAGCAGGCGCTCCGTCAGACCGACGGCTCTAGGTGCGTAGCCTCATTGAGCGCAGT